>DASZJM010000499.1:0-8277 GCA_035948165.1 Candidatus Methylomirabilota bacterium | reverse complement strand
AAGACCATCCGGATCAAGTCCATCCACATGAAGTACGAGCTGGCCGTGCCGGCCGAGAGCCGCGAGGCCACCGAGCGCGCGCTCACCCTCCACCCGGAGGGCTGCCCGGCTCACCAGAGCGTGCAGGGCGCCATCGAGGTGACGTGGGAGGCGCGGGTACGCTTCGGCGCGGAGGAGGTCACCCTGCGCGGCGCCTAGGTCCCGTGCTCCGCGAGCATCCGGGAGACGCCAACCACCGACCGCGCGCCGAGGGTACGCTCCTCGGCGCGCTCGGGCCAGCGCGGCCGACGATCAGGCGGCGCCGAGCAGCCGGACCTCCCGCTGCGGGAAGGGCATCTCGATCCCGCCGGCCCGGAAGCGCTCCACGATCGCCTGGTAGAGCTCTCCCTGCGCGGACGCGTAGTCGGGCACCGCGACCCATGGCCCGAGGCTCAGGTTCACCGCGGAATCCCCGAGGCTCGCGATGCCCACCACCGGTGCCGGCGTCTTGAGCACGCGCGGGTTCGCGAGCAGCGCCTCGCGGGCCACCGCCAGCGCCCGGGGCAGGTCGGTCGCGTAGCCGACGCCGACGGTCAGCTCCATCTGCCGGATCGTCCCGTAGTTGTGCAGGATCTCCCCCACGATCTTCCGGTTGGGGATGATGACCCGCGACTGGTCCGGGTGCACGAGCGTGGTCGCGAACAGCTCGATGCTGCTCACCTGCCCGTACACGCCCACGATCGCGAGCCACTCACCCACCCGGAAGGGCTTGGTCAGGATGATGCTGAGGCCGGCCACCAGGTTACCCAGCACGCCCTGGAGCGCGATGCCGATGCCGAGGCCGGCGACCCCGATGCCGGCCACCAGCGGCGCCACCTGGAAGCCGAACTTGTCGAGGGCGACCACGAGGGTGAAGATCAGCACCACCACCCGCACCGTCTTCACCATGAGGCTGCGCACCGGCGGCTCGAGCGCGCGCCGCTCGAGCCAGCGGCCGGTGAGGTTGCCCACGTAGCGGGCCAGGATCAGTCCCACCCCCAGGATGACGAGCGCGCCCAGGATCTGGAAGCCGTAGCGGATCAGCAGATCGGTCGTGAGCTCCTTGGCGGACAGCGACGGCATGCGAGTCCTCCTCGTCGGATCGAGTGACGCCCGGTGAGGGGGATCAAAGCACAACTGCGGGGCCGGGGCGAGGCCCGGCGGAGGAACGGACTAGGCTAGTCCCAGAGGAACTGGCGGGGATCGACGGCCTGGCCGTGCACCTGGATCTCGTAGTGCAGGTGCGGGCCGGAGGTGCGGCCGGTGTTGCCGGTCAGCGCGATCACCTGTCCGCGCTCGATCCGCTCGCCCGGCTTCACGCGGATCTCCTGCAGGTGCCCGTAGAGCGAGCGCAGGTCGTGCCCGTGGTCGAGGATGACGATGGTGCCGTACTCGCCGCTGGTGCCCGCGAACGAGACGACGCCGGACGCGGGGGCCAGCACCGAGGTCCCCCGGTTGGCGCTGATGTCGAGGCCGCGGTGGAACTCCTGCTCGCCGGTCCACGGAGACTGGCGCATGCCGAACCGCGAGTTGAGCGGCCCACGGACCGGCCAGCGCAGCGGGAGCGACAGGAGCATCGGCCGGGTGCGCTCCATGAAGCGCTCGAGCGCGCGGAGGCTCTGGCCGCTCTCGCCCACGCTGCTCGACAGGAGCGCCAGGGCCTGCGGGAGCGCCGGCGTCTCGCTCGCGAAGACGAGCGGGAGCACCGCCATCGCGCCACCCATGCCCGTTCCCTTGACGCTGCTGCCCGGCGCCGGCCCGAAGGTGCTCCAGACCCGGAGGTGCGCGGCCTGCCAGCCGCCCACCTCGCGGTTCAGGTCGGCCACCCGCAGCTCGACGGACTCGAGCATCACCCGCTGCTCCTCCACGCGGCGCTCGACGCTGGCGGCCTGGCTCTGCGCGCGCTTCAGCGCGAAGTAGTCCCACCACGTGCCGGTGAGCAGGGTCGCGAATGCGGTCACCGCGAGGAACATCCCCCAGACGAGCCAGCGCGGGCACCCCACGTGGAGCATGCGGCTGCCGCCGCCGTGCACCAGCACCAGGGTGAAGCCGCCGCGGGGCCGGCTCATGACCGCGCGAGCGCCGCCACCGCCGGGTCGTGGGCCGCGTCTGCCGCAGCCGGCCGCGGCATCCGGCAGTGGCCCTCGAACATGACGCCTTCCTCGAGGACCAGGATCGGCGACTCGATGTCACCGAAGATGCGCGCCTTGCCGGACAGCTCCACCCGCTCGCTCGCGTACACGTTGCCGACCAGCTCGCCGTTGACGACGAGCGTGCCGGTCCGGACGCACGCGTTGACCACCCCGCGCTCGCCGATGATCAGGGTGTCGGGCGACGCGATCTCGCCCTGGAACTTCCCGTTGAGGAGGACGGTGCCGGTGAAGGTGTACTTGCCTTCGATCTCGGAGCCTTCGTCGAGGAATGCGGTCAGCTTCTTGCGGCTAGAGGCGCGTCGGCTCCGGGACCACATGGCGGCTAGGCCTGCGCCCCGACGCGGGGGGCGCCGGTCGGGAGGGGCGGGGCCAGGTGGCCCGCGGCACCGCGTCCTTCGAGCATCCCCGCCTCCTGATGGCTGCTGCTGTAGTGGAAAGCGCCTCAGAGGGGAGCAATGACCCTGCCACCGGATGGCCGTCTTCAACATATTGAAAAGATGAGGGTATTGGCGCGGAATCGGCAAGCATGGGCCCGCCGCGCTGCGTTTCGGGGACGAACGGGTGTCAGCTCGGAAACAGTGTTACTGCGGCCAGGGCACGATCAGGGTCGGCAGCTCGCCGGGCGCCTGGAGGATCCATCCGTCGCCCTCGGTGTTGCGGAGGAACATGGTCGCCGGCCCATCGGCCCGGAGGACATTCCAGCCGCTGCCGTCCTTGCGCCGCGAGACGAACGCGGCGGATTCGCCGGGCCGCTGGACGACGTATCCGTCCTTCTTGTCGGAGATGAGATAGATGGGCGCGAGTCCGGGCGCGTAGATCACGTAGCCCTCGCCCCACGCCGAGAAGTAGACGTCGATGGGGAATTGTCCCGGCTGGGTCACCTTGAAGTGCTGCGCGGCCACCGGCGGCTGCGGGGGCGGGAACGCGGTGTCGGCGGTCTGGTCGCCGCTCGCGCATCCAGCGAGTCCGGCGGCCGCGAAGGCGACCGCCGCGAGGGTCCGTCTCGTGCCGGCTCCGATCATCTTCGTCCTCGAGCCCGCTCAGAGCCCGAAGCGCCGCGCGGTGTCCGCGTGCGCCTTCCAGATCGCGGGCGGCATGCGGTCGCCGAACTGCTCGTAGAACTCGCGTAGCTCGTCGAGGGCCTGGCGCCACTCCTCACGGTCGACGTGCAGGGCCGCGTCCAGCGCGCCGGGAGCCAGCGAGAGCCCCGACTCGTCGAGGCTCCCCGGTGCGGGCACGTGGCCGATCGGCGTCTCCGCCGCCTTGCCGCCGCCGCGGATCCGCTCGACGATCCACTTGAGGATCCGCACGTTCTCGCCGTAGCCCGGCCACAGGAATCGCCCCTCGCCGTCGCGGCGGAACCAGTTCACCCGGAAGATCTTCGGCGGGTTCTTGAGCTTGGGCCCGAAGGACAGCCAGTGGGCGAAGTAGTCCGCCATGTTGTAGCCGCAGAACGGGATCATGGCCATCGGATCGCGTCGCACCACCCCGACCTGGCCGGTGATCGCCGCGGTGGTCTCGGTGCCCATCGCCGAGCCGAGGAACACGCCGTGGTGCCAGTCGAACGCCTCGAAGACCAGCGGCACCACCCGCGCGCGCCGCGAGCCGAAGATGAACCCGGAGATCGGCACGCCCTCGGGATCCTCCCAGTTGGGCGCGATGGACGGGCACTGCTGGGCGGGAACGGTGAACCGCGAGTTGGGATGCGCGGCCGGCCCGGCGCCCGGCGTCCACGGCTTGCCCTGCCAGTCCAGCAGGCCCGCGGGAGGCTCCGGCCCCATGCCTTCCCACCACGGCTCGTTGGACGGGGTCAGGGCCACGTTGGTGAAGATGGTGTTCGAGCGGACCATCGCGGCGCCGTTCGGGTTCGTCTTGGCGCTCGTGTTGGGCGCCACTCCGAAGAAGCCGCGCTCGGGATTGGTGGCGCGCAGCTGGCCGTGCTTGTCGACGTGGATCCACGCGATGTCGTCGCCCACCGTCCACACCCGGTAGCCGGGCAGGCTCGACACCACCATGGCCAGGTTCGTCTTGCCGGACGCGCTCGGCATCGCGGCCGCGAGGTAGGTGATGCGGCCCTCCGGATCCTCGACGCCGAGGATCAGCATGTGCTCGGCCATCCACCCTTCCGTCCGCGCCTGGTGGGACGCGATGCGGAGCGCGTGGCACTTCTTGCCGAGCAGCGCGTTGCCCCCGTAGCCCGAGCCCACGCTCCAGATGAGCCGCTCCTCCGGGAAGTGCATGATGAAGCGCCGGTCCGGGGAGAGGTCGCCGAGCGAGTGCAGGCCCCGCACGAAGTCGTCGGCGTCGCGCATGTGCTCCAGCGCCACCGCGCCCACCCGCGTCATGATGTGCATGCTGGCCACCACGTAGGCGCTGTCGGTGACCATCACGCCCACCCGGCTCATCGTGGAGCCGGCCGGCCCCATCAGGTACGGGATCACCCACATCGGGCGGCCCCGCATGCAGCCGCGGAAGAGGGCCCGGAGCTTCTCCTTGCCTTCCGCGGGCGCCATCCAGTTGTTGGTGGGCCCGGCCTCCTCGCGCGTCGGGGTGCAGATGAAGGTCAGCTGCTCGGTGCGCGCCACGTCGGAGGGGTTGCTGCGATGCAGGTAGCAGTTCGGGTAGGTCCGCGAGTTCAGGGGGAGCAGAGTGCCGTCGCGCAGCATGTCGTCGACCAGGCGGTCGTACTCCGCCTTCGAGCCGTCGGCCCACGCGATCTTCGCCGGGCCGGTCAGCGCGGCGACCTCATCCACCCATTTCTCGACTTGACTCGTGAGGCTCATGGATGACGTCCTCCCGGTGAGTGACACGACGTTCGGAACCCGGCGGGCCCGCGCCCCGAGTCGGACGCCCCCGGGGCAAATTCTCACAGCGCCGCGCGCTCCTGTCAACGACCGGCTGGATTCGATCACGCCCCGTCGACCCGGCCATTGCGCCGGGCGAGCGCATCCCGGACCATCAGGGTCAGGTCGCGCCGAGGGAAGGGCTTGATCAGGTAACCGAACGCGCCCCGGCGCAGGGCCTCGTTGAGGGTGGCGAGCGAGGCGAACGCGGTGATCATGACCACCTCGATCCGCTCGTCGAAGGTCTTGATGTACTGCAGGGTGTCGAGCCCGCTCATGCTGGGCAGGAGCTTCACGTCGAGCAGCACCAGGTCGGGCCGGAAGCGGGGTAGCTCCTCGACCGCCGCCTCGCCGCTCGCCACGCTCGAGACCCGGTACTCGCGATCGAGCAGGGCGCGCAGGCTCATGCGCACGCCCTCCTCGTCGTCCACCAGGAGCACGCGAGCCTTCTCTTCGGTCTCGAGCACGGGTTCGGTCATAGGGAAAGTTCTGCGCGGGCGACTCGAGCTGCTGATGGGTGCAACGCGAGTGCCAGTGCGAACCTACCTGCAAAATCACTGACCTCGCGCATACTCCCGCTCCCTGACGCGCACCGCGCGCCAGAGAGCGGACAAAAATTGGCGTTGCGCTCGCCGTGGGTCGGAGACGTTCGACCAACGACGACTCCGGCCGAGGCTCAGGAGCGCGGCGCCCCCGGGCGCAGCCGTTGCGCGATCTCGTTGACCAGATGGTTGAGCCGCTCCGCGGCGTCCTCCCGCTCCTTCTGGTGCCGCTCGTTCTCGCCCCGCAGCTCGCTCATGCTCTGCCGCAGGTGCTCCGCCTGGCGCTCGGAGGTCTCGAGCCGATTGCGCAGCTGCTCGTTCTCGTAGGTCACGCCGCGCAGCCGCTCGTTCTCTCGCTCGGAGGCCTCCACCCGCTCGCGCAGCCGCTCGTGCTCGTGCAGCAGCTCCAGCAGCGCGGCCAGCTGGGTCTGCCCCGCCTCGAGCCAGCGCCGCACCTCGTCTCCATCGCGCACCTGCTTGGACTCGACGCTCATCATCCGATCCTCTCCTTTCGTACGATTGAGTGGAGTGTAATCCAGCCCCGGAGACGACGGGCGACCGATCGCCACCGCCGCCACCTGGGCCTGCCGGGGGGCGCGCGGCCGACGCCGATCCGAGCGTCGGCGCTCCGGCTGGTGCGACATCGACGCGCTCCGCCGCTCGCGGCGCCGTCGGTCCAGCATCACCTCGACCTCGCCCGGATCCTCCGCGAAGAGCCGCTGCATGCGCTCGACGAGCGCGGGTCGATCCGGGCGCACGAAGACCCGCACCGGGCTTCGCGTCGGACTGCTCCAGAGCCACAGTGACACCTTTCGGAATCGGCCGGACAACAGCATGGTCATCGCTTTCCGGAATCGCTCGACTCCTCGCCGCGGGCGAGCAGGCGGAGTCGGTGGGTCCAGCAGAGGCCGTGCACCTCGCGGTCGTCCCCCGGGATGTCGATCGTGACCAGGAGGCAGGGCTTCCCCTCCTGTCGACAGCGCGGGCAGATGACTTTCAAGGCGCCCGATAGCGGGCAAACTCGGTGCCACGACGAGGCTCATGCGGGCACTGCCGGAACGGCGAGAATGCTTCCCCGGCGCGACGTTAGATCGCATTGAGATAGTACAGGATTACCACCACCGACTCCCATACTTAGGTCCCGCCGAGCGAGAGATCGCCTTAGCTGTCATTTCGGCCCGGCGTGGCGCTGAGTGCCGGGTGGCGATCAAGTGTGCACGATCTGATGGGAACAGCCGAACCGTGCTTGGCCGCTCGGCCACCCTGAGTAGGTAAGCACCTTCCCATCTTCCACGAGCGCTGCGGCTTGACAGCGCCGTGGGCCGGTCCTAGCATGCCTGCCACCCCCCGAGGTGGCGGCGATGAGTGAGTTCCACGACGAGTACTCCGAATCCCTCGACGGTGAGTTCCGCAAGCTCGAAGATGCCCTCCTGAGCGACGAGGTCCGACTCCTCGCTCCCAGCGAGCCGATCCGCGTGTCTCCGGACGCGACGGTTGCCGATGCGGTCGCTCGCATGGTGGAGAACCGGCGGGCCGCGGTCGTCATCGTGGACACGACCGGCCGGCTCACGGGCATCTTTACCGAGCGCGACCTGTTGACGCGCGTGGTCAGCCTCGGCCGAGACCTGGCGCGCACGCGCATCGGCGACGTGATGACGGCCGACCCGGAGGCCCTGGCGCCTCACGATCGCATCTGCTTCGCGATCAACCGCATGCACGCGGCCGGTTATCGGACCGTCCCGCTCGTCGACGCCCACCACCGACCGATCGGCATCGTCACCGTGAACGACGTGGTCGGCTGGCTGGCACGGGTGTTCCCGGAGGCGATCCTGAACCTGCGGCCCGGCGACCGGGTGAACCGGGCGCAGATGGACAGCGGTTAGACGATCTTCCGGAACACCAGCCGGGAGGGAGCGTTCCGGAAGGGCCATCCCGGCACGATGGCGGTGAATCGGCCCGCGGCCCCGCCGGCCACCAGGAGCTTCAGGCTCTCCGGCGACTGGAACTTCGGCACCAGCTGGGCACTCCGGGCGCCCTCGGGGAATGCGGCGAGGGCCTCGTCGGAGAGCCCCTCGCCCCCGTCCGTTCCCGGCAGCAGCGCGTGCACCGGCTTCTGCAGGCGCGTCCACAGGAAGTCGCGCACCTGACGCTTCGACCACCCGTCGGCGGCCAGAGTCTTCACGTGCTCGGGGGAGAAGACGAGCGCGGTGTCGCCCAGGCCCATCGCCTTGTGGTGGGCCACCACCTCCACGCTGCGGACGATGGTTTCGAGCAGATCCGGAGCGGAGCGGCTGCGGGTGTCGGCAACGATCTGGGGCGCCTCGGCCGCCATGACGCCGACCGTACTGTCGGAGGCCGCGAACCCATGCTCCACGTGGAGCGGCTCCCACGGGCTCGCCTCCTCGTTCTCCCCGATGCAGTACGTGTATCGCCCCGGTCCCCCGAAGGTCGACATGCTGATGACCCCCGGTTGGGCACCGCCGATGTTGACCCAGCAGAGCCGCACCGCGCGCCCGATGGTCGCGTTGGCCCGCCAGCCCGGGCCGAACACGCCGGCTCCGGAGTTGATCTGGAGCGCGGCACGGATGGGGCCGTTGACGATCACGAGGGGCGCCACCGCGTCGGTCGTCCCGGAGACGCCCAGCAGGCAGAAGCGCTCGTCGCAGATCGCTTCCACCGCGGCCAGGACCACCGGCAGGTACTCTGGCCGACAGCCGGCCA
>DASZJM010000498.1:0-8749 GCA_035948165.1 Candidatus Methylomirabilota bacterium | reverse complement strand
ACGTTCGCCGGCACGTCCGGCGCCGGCACGGTCAGGCGGACGTCGTCGGGCAGCGGGGTCGAGTGCCGGCAGTCCTTGGTCGTCGCCGCGGCCGGCGGGGCGAGCGCCAGCCCGAGCATCACCAGCGGGCCGAGGGGTCGGAGCACGGACATCGGCGTCCTCCCGGGGTCGGGATGGGTCGGGCCGAGGATAGCGCGGCGGTGGGGAGTTGGCGAGACGGCGCCTGGCCTCCGGGCTCACCGCCCGCGGCCGAGCAGGTCTCGCAGGCCGCGGACGATCACCCACACCGCGAACGCGTCGATCACCACCGCCGCGATGCCGAAGGCGATGCGGCCCGACCGCTCGCTCGACGCCCCGGAGACCGACACGAACGGGATCGAGACCGAGCCGCCGAAGGCGCGCGGCCCGGGGCCGAACGCGACCCAGTTGAAGACCGCGGCCAGGGCGCCCACGATCCCGAGGCCCATCAGGAAGATCCGCCAGGTGGTGCGACTCGCCTCTGGCGTGTCGGGGGGCGGCCCGGTGAGGATCGCGATGCCGGCCAGGAAGAACATAAGACCGGCGGCGCCCACCACCCAGTGCGGGGCGTGGAGCTTCGACTCGTCGGTAGGGATGATGCCCAGGGCCACGAAGAGGATCACGAGGCCCATGAGCGCGCAGAGCGCGCCGACCCACGCGGTCGCTCCCGGGGACAGCGGCCGCTCGCCCACCTAGGGGCTCTGCACCTCGCGCACCGCGCCGGGCAGCCCGGTCGAGCCGGTGTTGAGCCCGGCCTTGCGGAGCAGACGACTATTTGCCTCGTGCCCGAACAGATCCGGCCCCATCGCGGTGAGACCGCCATCCACCACGATCACCTGGCCGGTGATGAAGCGCGAGTCGTCGCTGGCCAGAAAGAGCGCGGCGTCCGCGATGTGCTCGGGCAGGCCGAGGTCCGGCCACGGCTGCTTCTCCCGCGCGAGGCGATCCCACGCGTCCTCACGCCGTCCCATCGCGAGCGGCGTTTTGATCATGCCGGGCGCGATCGCGTTCACCCGGATGCGGTGCGCGGCGAGCTCCGCGGACACCGACCGGCTGAGGTTGGCCACCGCGGCCTTGGCCGCCGAGTAGGCGTGGGGACCGGCGCCGCCGCCCATGCCGGCGATCGACGCGGTGTTGACGATGCTGCCGCCGCGGCCCTGCGCCTTCATGCGGGCCGCGCCGTGCTTGATCCCGAGGAACACCCCGCGCACCAGCACCGCGAAGGTGAAGTCCCACTCCTCCACCGTGGTCTCGCCGATCGGCCCGAAGGCCCCGCCCACCCCCGCGTTGTTGAAGACGCAGTCGAGCCCGCCGAAGCGGTCCACCGCGAGCGCCACCAGGCCGGCCACGTCCCGCTCGGCCGAGACGTCCACTCGCAGCGACGCGAGGCGGTCGCCCACGCCCTGACCGCGCGCGAGCGCGGCGGTCTCGCCGAGGCTCGCCTCGTTCAGATCGCCGACGACCACCCGCGCGCCTTCTCGCAGGAACGTCAGCGCACTGGCGCGGCCGATCCCGCTGCCGCCCCCGGTGACGAGGGCGACCTTGCCGTCGAGCCGTCCGCTCACGCGCGTGGCCTCCGCTAGCGCGGCTTCACCCAGGTCTCGGACCACGCGAGGGTAGCGCTGCTACCCTGGCGATCGCCGCGCATCTCGGCCCACACCTGGCCGGTCGCCACCTTGCCGTTGACCTCGAGCTGGGCCGCGCGCGCCGGGAAGAACGTGCTGAACACGCCGATCGGCCGGTCGTTGAAGCCGGGCGGGGCGTGGAGCACGAAGGGCTCGATGCAGTCGTACCACGACATGGTGACGCGCGCGTCGGTGGCGGTGACGGTCTCGGTGGCGGTGGACCAGGGGCCGCCGTGTCGGTCGAAGCGCGCGGCCACCACCGGCAGCGACGTGTCGGCGAAGGCGGGGAAGAGCAGCTTCTCGATGCTCGTCTGCAGCCACCGCGCCACCGCGATGTTGTCGCTGTAGATCCTCACCTGGCCGCCGGTGAGGGTGGACTGGAGGAAGAGGGCGTGGCCGCCGCCGGCCGGGCACCAGAGCACCCGCCAGTGGCTCGCGCGGTCGGAGAGGGTCTTGCCGCCGTCCGGGCTCAGGCGGATGAAGGAGTTCTCGCCGGTCATCAGGACTGCGTTCGGATCCACTGGCGGCATCGGGGTCGTCTCCCTTGATGAGGTTTGTGTGCGCGGCCGCCCTCGGCGCGGTACATTCACCCGGCAGCCGGTCCCGACGAAGATACGAGGGAAGCCCGCCCGGAGCAAGCGGGGAGAGGAGAGCGACGATGGCCCCACGCGGCCTGTTCCTGGTCCGGATGGACGTGGCCCACGACCACGAGGCGCGATTCAACGAGGTCTACGACAAGGAGCACGTGCCGCTGCTGCGCGCGGTGCCCGGGGTCATCCGGGCCAGCCGCTACCGCCAGCCGTCGCCCACCGAGCCGCGCTACCTGGCCGCCTACGAGCTGGAGAGCCTCGCGGTGCTCCAGAGCCCCGAGTGGCGGGCGGCCGGAGAGGCCGGGCGCTGGCCCGGCGAGATCCGGCCGCACACCATGAACCGCCACCTCGCCGCCTATGAATGGGTGGGGAGCAGCCCGGGGCTCACCTACCGCAGCCCGTACGTCTTCTGGGTCATGATGGACATCGAGCCGCACCGCGACGCGCTCTTCAACGAGCTCTACGACGTCGAGCACGTGCCGCTGCTGCTGAAGCTGCCCGGCTGCGTGAACGTGGCCCGCTACCGCACCGAGACCGCGGGCGAGCCGCGCTACCTGGCCGCCTACGAGGTCGAGCGCACCGACCTGCCCATGTCCAAGCTCTGGAACGACACCTCCGACATCGGCCGCTGGAAGCCCGAGGTGCGGCCGTACACCTACAACAAGAAGTACATCGTGAGCGAGCGCCTCTGATGCCGACCGACATTGCCCTCACCGGCCTGGCCGTGCCGCTCGCCGAGTTCCCCGCCGTCGCCCGCGAGGCGGAGCAGCGCGGCTACCGCACCGCGTGGGTCGGCGAGGCGTCCGGGGCCGAGGCCGTCGTGCTCTCGACCCTGATCGCCACCCACACGAGCCGCATCGCCATCGCCAACGGGGTGATCCCGGTGCAGACCCGCACCCCGATCGTCTACGGCCAGGCCGCGGCCACCCTCGCGCACCTGGCCCCCGGCCGCTTCGGGCTCGGCCTCGGGCTCTCGAGCGAGATCATCGTCGGCCAGTGGCACGGGCTGCCGTTCGTGCCCTCGATCCAGCAGATGCGCGAGGCGGTGCAGATCATCCGCACCGTGGCCGCGGGCGAGCGCGTGACCTTCGAGGGGAAGTTCTACCGGATGAAGAACTTCCGCCTCGCGATCCCGGCGCCCACGCCGCCGCCCCGCATCTACCTGGCCGCGCTCGGCCCGAGGATGTGCGAGCTGGGCGGCGAGATCGCGGACGGCGTGCTGCTGAACTGGATCCCGCCCTCCGCGATGGACACCTCGCTGCAGCACATCGAGGCGGGCGCCAAGCGGGCCGGCAAGAGTCTGGCCGACGTCGACGTCGCGGTCTACGTGCGCACCTGCGTGACCGACGAGCGCGCCCCGGTGCGCGAGGCGCTGGCCCGCGACATCACCGGCTACGCGATCGTGAACGCCTACTCGCGCTTCTTCGAGGAGTGCGGCTATGCGCCCGAGGTCGCCGCGGTCAACGCGGCGTGGAAGGCGGGCGACCGGGCCGGCGCGGTCAAGGGCATCTCCGAGCGCGTGCTCGACGGCCTCGGGGCGGTGGGCGCCGCCGAGCACTGCCGGGCGCAGCTCGCCGCCTTCGCGCGCCCGGGCGTGACCCCGGTGGTGCTGCCCTTCGCGCCCCCGGGGCCGGGGGCGCGCGCCTCCCTGCTGGGGACCTTCCGCGCCTTTCCCTGAGCGGCGCGCGAGCGCCGCACCGCCCGCGGCTTGGTACACTCCGTGGGTCTGGAGAGCCATCGACATGCGCGTCGTCCGGCGGGGACTCGGCTGGGCCCTCGGCCTCATCCTGGCCGTCGGCCTCGGCGCGTCTCCGTTCGCCGCGTCCGCGCAGAGCCCGCCCCCGTCCACCGGTGAGCCGGCCGCCGACGGCGGCGGGCCGATCCCGCTCGCCGAGGTCGCGGCGCGGGCCGCCGAGATCCACAGCCTGCTCGAGACGCAGGACACCGCGATCAGCCCGAGCCGAGAGGTCCAGGCGATCCTCGACCGCCTGCCCAAGCTCACCGACGAGCTGCGCGTGCGGCTCGACGAGACCGTCGCGCGCCTCGAGGCCAACCCGCCGCTGCCGGTGCTCGAGCAGATCGGCGCGGGGTGGGACACGACGCGCGCGCGGCTCCGGAGCTGGAACGACACCATGACGCAGTGGACGACGCGCATCGAGCAGGAGCGCGGGCGGCTCGCGAGCCTACGCGAGAGCTGGCTGCGCTCGCGCGAGGCGGCCGCGGCCTCGGGGGCGCCCAAGGTCGTGCTGGATCAGATCGACGGGGTCGTGAGCCAGCTGAACGCGGCGCGCACCCGGGTGGAGGCACGCCTCTCCGCGCTGCTCGCCACCCAGTACCGGCTCGCGCTGCTGCAGCGGCGGTGCGACGAGGGGCTCTCGCGGGTCGCGCAGGTGCGGGCCGACCACATTCGGCGTCTCGGCGAGCGCGACGGCCCGCCGCTCTGGAGCGCGGTCCTGTGGAAGGGGGCGATGAGCCAGGCCCCCGCGGCGGGGCGCGACGTGCTCGCGGCCGAGCAGGCGGTGGTGGGCGAGGTGGCCCGCGAGCACGCCACCCGCATCCCGCTCCACGCGGTCGTCTTCCTGCTGCTCGTCGCTGCGCTCTGGCGCGGCCGGCGCGCCGCGCGCCGGTGGGTCGCCGACGACCCGAGCGCGGCCTCGGTGGCCGAGGTGTGGAGCCGGCCCATCTCCTCGGCCCTGGTGCTGGCCTGCCTGGCCGCGCCCTGGATCTACCCGGAGGCCACGCCGCTCCTGGTGCGGGTGGTGGCCCTCATCGCGATCGTGCCGGTGCTGCGCCTCATCCGCCCCTCGCTCGATCGCGCGCTCGCCGCCGCGCTCTACGTCTTCGGGGTGCTCTTCCTGGTGGACGGTGTCCGCTCGGTGATCGCGACCGCGCCGCTCTTCGAGCACATGCTCTTCCTCGCCGAGATGCTGATCGCGGGCCTGGTGATGATCCGCGTGCTCACCTCCGCCCGCCGGCTCGCGCCGCCCGCGGATGCGAACACCGACGTGATGGCCGCGACCGCCCGCCGCTTCGTCGGGCGGCTCCTGCTCGCCGCGTTCGCGGGCGCCTTCGTCCTGGGCGGGACCGGCTACGTGGAGCTGGGCCGGCTCGTCGGGGCGGGCGCGCTCGGCAGCAGCTACTACGGTCTGGCCATCCTGGCCACGGTGCAGGTGGCGCGCGGGCTCGGGGGCGTGCTGTTGCGGAGCCCCCTCGTCGCGTACTTCGCCTCGGTGCAGCAGCATCGCGAGGTGATCGAGCGGCGGACGGTCCGGGTGCTGCGCTGGGCCGGGGTGGTCGCCTGGATCGCGGCCACCCTCGACTCCCTCACTCTGCTGTCCCCGACCGTGAGCCGGACCCGGGTCCTCCTGGCCGCGCAGGTGGGGTGGGGCGCGATCCGGATCTCGCTCGGCGACGTGGTGGTGTTCGCGCTCACGATCTGGCTCGCCTTCCTGGTGGCGGCCGCGCTCCGCATCGTCCTGTCCGAGGACGTGTTCCCGCGGGTGCGCATGGCGCGCGGGGTGCCGCTCGCGCTCTCCGCGGTCATCCAGTACGCGGTCGTCTTCGGCGGCTTCACCCTCGCCCTCGCCGCGCTCGGGGTGGATCTCACCAAGCTCACGATCCTGGCCAGCGCCTTCGGGGTCGGGGCCGGGCTCGGGCTGCAGACGGTGGTGAACAACTTCGCCTCCGGCCTCATCCTGCTCTTCGAGCGCCCGATCCACCTGGGCGACGTGGTGCAGGTCGCGGGCGTGGGGGGCGAGGTGCGCCACATCGGGGTGCGGGCGACCCTGGTGCGCACCGCCGACGGCGCGGAGGTGTTCGTCCCCAACTCCCTGCTCATCGCCCAGACCGTGACCAACTGGACCTACTCGGACCTGCGGCGGCGCATCGTGCTGCCGGTGCGGGTGGCCTACGGGGCCACGCCCCAGCGGGTGACCGAGCTGCTGACCGCGATCGGGGCGCGCCACCCGCAGGTGAGCGCCGAGCCGGCGGCGGCCGCGGTGTTCATGGGCTTCGGGGAGAACTCGCTCGACTTCGAGCTGCGGGCGTGGACGGATCGCTTCGGCGACGCCGAGACGATCCAGAGCGAGCTCGCGGACGCAGTCTACGCGGCGCTGCGCGAGGCCCGCATCGACCTGCCGGTGCCCCGGCGCGACGTGCGGCTGCGGCCCGCTCCGGCCGAGGCCGGCGCCGGGCCCGACGGGGGCGGCGCGCCCGGCGCCGCGCCCCGGGCCGCGCCCGGACCCGCGCCCGGAAAGGAATCGCCATGACCGTCTCCCCGCTCGCGGGCAAGCCCGCCCCCGCGTCGATGCTGGTGGACCCCGCGCGGCTCGAGCGCGAGTACTACGCGCGCCGGCCCGACGTGGACGACCCCACCCAGCTGGTGGCCTTCGGCACCAGCGGCCATCGCGGCTCGCCGCTGCGCGGCTCGTTCACCGAGAGCCACATCCTGGCCGTCACCCAGGCCATCTGCGACTACCGCCGCGGGCAGGGGATCGCCGGGCCGCTCTACATGGGCAAGGACACCCACGCGGTGTCGGGCCCCGCGGAGCACACCGCGCTCGAGGTGCTGGCCGCCAACGCGGTCGAGGTGATCGTGCAGCAGGACGACGGGGTCACCCCGACCCCGGTGATCTCGCACGCGATCCTCGTCCACAACCGCGACCGCGCCGCCGCGCGGGCCGACGGCATCGTGGTGACGCCGTCGCACAATCCGCCCGAGGACGGCGGCTTCAAGTACAACCCGCCGAACGGCGGGCCCGCCGACACCGACGTGACCGGGTGGGTGGAGCGGCGCGCCAACCAGCTCCTGCGCGAGGGGCTCGCCGCGGTCAAGCGCGTGCCACTCGAGCGCGCGCGGAAGGCGGCCACCACCCGCGCCGAGGACCTGCTGATGCCGTACGTGCGCGATCTCCGGAGCGTGGTCGATCTGGACGCGGTGCGCGCGGCGGGGCTGCGGATCGCGGTCGACCCGCTCGGGGGCGCGTCGCAGCCCTACTGGGGGCCGATCGCCGAGCTCTACGGCCTCGACATCACGGTGGTCAACCCGGTGATCGACCCGACCTTCGCGTTCATGACCGTGGATCACGACGGCAAGATCCGCATGGACTGCTCGAGCCCCTACGCGATGGCCCGGCTGGTGGGCCTGCGCGAGCAGTATCGCCTCGCCTTCGCCAACGACCCGGACGCGGACCGCCACGGGATCGTCACCCCGGCCGCCGGGCTGATGAACCCGAACCATTACCTGGCGGTGGCGGTGGACTACCTGGTGACCCACCGGCCGGACTGGTCGCCCGCCGCCGCGGTGGGCAAGACCCTCGTCTCCAGCGCCCTCATCGACCGGGTAGTCGCCGCGCGCGGGCGACGCCTCTTCGAGGCGCCGGTGGGGCTCAAGTGGTTCGTGCCGGGCCTCCTCGACGGCACGCTCTGCTTCGGGGGCGAGGAGAGCGCGGGGGCGACCTTCCCGCGCCTCGACGGCTCGGTGTGGACCACCGACAAGGACGGGCTCATCCTGAACCTGCTGGCCGCCGAGATCACCGCCCGCACCGGCCGCGATCCCGGCGAGCACTACCGCGCGCTGACCGCCCGGCTGGGGACCCCGTGGTACACGCGCATCGACGCGGCCGCGACGCCGGCCGAGAAGGCCCGGCTCGCCAAGCTCTCGCCGGAAGCGGTGAAGGAGGCGCGGCTGGCCGGCGAGCCCATCACCGAGCGGCTCACTCGCGCCCCCGGCAACGGCGCGCCCATCGGCGGGCTCAAGGTGGTGGCCGCGAGCGGCTGGTTCGCGGCCCGGCCCTCCGGCACCGAGGACATCTACAAGATCTACGCGGAGAGCTTCCGCGACCAGGCCCACCTGGACACCATCGTCAGCGAAGCGCAGGCCATCGTGGGCAACGCGCTTCGCGCGCCCGCGTGAGGGCGAGAGAGGATTCCATGGATACTCGTGACCTGTTCCTGGAGCAGCACGCCGCGGTGCACTCCGCCGCGGTGGGGGGCAACAAGATGTCGGCCGCGGAGCGGACCTTCGCCGGACTCACCGACGAGCAGATGCGGGTGCGCCCGCGCGAGGACCTGAACTCGATCGCGTGGCTCATGTGGCACATCGCCCGCGCGGAGGACATCCTGGTGGGTCAGGTGGTGGGCGGCGGCTCGCAGCTCTTCGACGAGGGATGGAAGAAGCGGCTCGGGGTGTCGCGCCCCGACTTCGGCATCGGCATGACGAGCCCGGAGGTGAGCGAGCTCACCCGGCAGATCGACGTGGGTGCGCTGCGGGAGTACCGCGACGCGGTGGGGCACCGCACGCGTCAGATCGTCTCCGCCTTCAAGCCGGGCGACTGGGACGGCGCGGTGCAGACCGACGCGGTCGAGCGGGCCGCGGCGTCGGGCGCCTTCGGGCCGCGGACCGAGGCGCTCCTCAAGGGCTTCCCGGGGCGGCCGCGCACCGGGCTGCTGAGCGCGATCGCGCTCTTGCACTCGGCCGCTCACATGGGGGAGGCCGCCACCGTCCGAACCTCGGGC
>DASZJM010000497.1:0-2293 GCA_035948165.1 Candidatus Methylomirabilota bacterium | reverse complement strand
GTCTAATCAATGTAAATCAAGTATAATCAATTCAGGAGGACATGGCCATGGCGACGGCTCAGGCGGCGGCGTACAAGGACGGGCTCGAGGACGTGATCGCGGCGCGCTCGGCGATCTGCCGGGTAGACGGGGAGGCGGGGCGACTCTACTACCGAGGCTACGAGGTCGCGGACCTGGTCTCCGCGGCGAGCTTCGAGGACACCACGCACCTGCTCTGGTTCGGCGAGCTGCCCTCCGCGACGGAGCGCGCCGCCTTCGCGGCGCGACTCGCCGAGGCGCGGCCCTTGCCCGCCCCGGTGCTCGACCTGCTGCGCCGGTTGCCGCGCGACTGCCACCCGCTCGACGCGCTGCGAACCGCGGTCTCGCTCGCGGCGGCCTCCGATCCCGACGTGCGCTCCAACGAGCCGGACGCGAACCTGCGCAAGGCGTGGCGGCTCATGAGCCTGGTGCCGGCGACGGTGGCGACCTGGCAGCGCCTGCGCACCGGCCGCGAGCCGGTCACCGCGGGGGCGGGCGGCTCCTACGCGGCGCACTTCCTCACCCTCCTCGAGGGGCACGCGCCCTCCGCGGAGGTGGCGAAGGTGCTCGACGTCATCCTGACCCTGCACGCCGACCACGAGTTCAACGCCTCCACCTTCGCGGCGCGCGTGGCGGTGGCCACCGTGGCCGACCTGCACTCGGCGATCGTCGCGGCGATCTCAACCCTCAAGGGCCCGCGCCACGGTGGCGCCAACGAGGACGTGCTCGCGATGCTGCTCGAGATCGGCGAGCCGGAGCGCGCGGAGGCCTTCGTGGAGGCCCGCATCGGCGCGCGTGCGGCCCTCTCCAAGCGGGAGCGCTCCGATCCCAAGGCGCGCATGCCCGGCTTCGGCCACCGCGTCTACAAGGTCGACGACGCGCGGGCCCGCGTGCTCCGCGGCATGGCCAAGTCGATGGCGGAGGCGACCGGGCGCGGCAAGCTCTTCGAGGTGGCGGAGCGGCTGTACGACGCGATGAAGGCCCGCACGAGCTTGCCGGTCAACGTGGACTTCTTCTCGGCGGTGGTCTACGACGCCCTCGGCATCCCGCCCGACTTCTGCACGTCGATCTTCGCGGTGGGGCGGGTGGCCGGGTGGTGCGCCCACGCCATGGAGCAGTACGCGGACAACCGGCTCATCCGCCCGCGCGCCGACTACGTGGGCCGGGAGGCGCGCCCCCTCGCCTAGCGGGAGCGCTCAGGGCGCGGCGGCGACCGGATCGCGCCGGCCGGCCTCGCGGAAGCCCTTGGCGCGCAGCAGGCAGGAGTCGCAGAGGCCGCAGGCGAGCCCGTCCGGCCGTGGGGCGTAGCAGGACCAGGTGAGGCCGAAGTCGACGCCCAGCTCGGCCCCGCGCGCCACGATCTCGGCCTTGCTCAGGCGGATCAGCGGGGTGTGGATCTGGAGTCGGCTGCGGCCCTCGACCCCGGCTCGCGTGGCCAGGTTCGCCATGCGCTCGAAGGCCTCGATGTACTCGGGGCGGCAGTCGGGATAGCCACTGTAGTCGAGAGCATTGACCCCGATGAAGATGTCCTGCGACTCGAGCACCTCCGCCCAGGCCAGCGCGTGGCTCAGGAAGATGGTGTTGCGGGCCGGCACGTAGGTGACCGGGATGCCGGAGCCCATGGCCTCCACGGAGCGCCCCTGCGGCACCGGGATGTCGGCGGTGAGCGCCGAGCCGCCGATGGCGCGGAGGTCGAGGCGCAGCACGAGGTGCTCTTTGGCGCCAAGCGCGGCGGCCACGCGCCGCGCGGAGTCGAGCTCGCGATCGTGCCGCTGGCCGTAGTCGAACGAGAGCGCGTGGGCGACGAAGCCCTCGGCCCGCGCGATCGCCAGCGCGGTCGCGGAGTCGAGGCCGCCGGAGAGCAGGACCACCGCGCGGCGGCCGGTCATCAGACGCCCCGACGAGCGCCCCAGATCAGAACGTGCAGCCGCGGCGAGAAGCGGAACCCGTGTGCCTTGCACGCCTCCACCAGCCAGGGCGATCGCGCGGCCAGCTCGTCTGGGCGCAGCCCTTCCGGCTGCAGCAGCACCCGCTCGCGCGGCAGCGCGAAGCGCTCGGTCAGGCGCAGGACCTCGCCGATCTCCTCCGGCTCGCTCACCACCAGCTTCCACCAGGCGTCGCGGGCGAGGAACGCGCGGATGGCGGACGGATTGATCCGACGCTCCTCCGCGACCCCGGAGCCGGCGAGCTTCACCGAGACGTTCCACTGGATCGACGGTGGGGCGCCGGCGGGCGGGGCCAGCGTGCCGGACGTTTCGACCTCGATGGTATAGCC
>DASZJM010000496.1:0-3498 GCA_035948165.1 Candidatus Methylomirabilota bacterium | reverse complement strand
AGGCGCGCTCCCTAAGGTAACGGCCCAGACAGTCGCGGCTCCCCTTCCCGAGGAGGCCACTCCATGCGCAGACGACAGTTCCTCACCACCATGACCGGCGCGCTCGCGGCCGCGACCGTGCGGCCCGCCCGCGCGGCCGATCCGATCCGCATCGGCTACTTCGGCCCGCTCACCGGCAACTTCTCCCAGACCGGCAAGGACATGACCGACGGCTTCAACTTTTTCTGGGAGGAGGTCGGCAACAAGGTCGCCGGCCGTGAGGTGAAGGTCATCGTGGAGGATTCGGATCCGGAGCCGACCGGGGCGGTCACCAAGGTGCGGCGGCTGGTCGAGCAGGAGAAGGTGCACACGATCGCGGGCGGACTCCTCGCCGCCACCGGCTACGCGGTGGCGCCCTACGTCGAGCAGAACAAGATCCCCACCGTCTACCCGGTGACCGCGCCCGACGACATCACCCAGCGCAAGCCGGCGCGCTGGATCGTGCGCACGTCGTTCACGAGCAGCCAGGCCACGCATCCGCTCGGCGACTACACCTACAAGCAGCTCAAGCTGCGCCGGGTCGCCACGATCAGCATGGACTACGCATTCGGCTGGGAATCCAACGCGGGCTTCCAGCGGGTGTTCGAGGACCTGGGGGGCAAGGTGGTGCAGCGGATCTGGACCCCGCTCTCGGTCCAGGACTACGCCCCCTACCTGGCGTCGCTCAAGAAGGACATCGACGGCGTCTACGCCTGCCACACCGGCGGCCTCTCCCCGCGCTTCGTGAAGACGTGGAGCGACGTGGGCCTGAAGGAGAAGATCCCGCTCGTCGGCATCGGCACCCTCACCGACGAGAACATCCTGAAGAACATGGGGGACGAGGCCCTCGGAGTCATCACCTCCCTGATCTACAGCAGCGCGCTCGACACCCCGGCGAACCGGAAGTTCTCCGCCGCCTACGAGAAGCGCTACAACCGGCCCACCTCGCTCTACTCGGCGGAGGGCTACACCGGCGCGCGCTGGTACTACGAGGCGATGAAGGCGATCAACGGCGAGGTCGAGAACAAGGAGAAGTTCCTCGCGGCCCTGCGCAAGGTCGAGATCGCGGACGACCCCCGCGGCCCCATGAAGATGGACGAGCTCGGCAACGCGACCCAGAACGTCTACATCCGCAAGGTGGAGCGCGTGGGCGGCAAGCTCCAGAACACGGTGATCCAGACCTATCCCAACGTGTCGCAGTTCTGGACCTACAAGCAGGACGAGTATCTGCGGGCGCCGGCCTACGACCGCAACTCGCCGCCCTGCAAGTTCTGCGACTAGACGCCCGTGATCCGCCTCGGCCTGATCCTCCTCGGCGTTCTCGCCGCCGCGCTCGCGCCCCCGAGCCCGGCCGCCGCGCAGACCATCCGCATTGGCTACCTCGGCCCGCAGACCGGCATCTTCGCGCAGGCCGGCAAGGACATGCTGGACGGGCTCAAGATGGCCCTCGAGCAGGCCAATTACCAGGCGGGCGGACGGAAGATCGAGCTCTTCGAGGAGGACACCGAGGGCAACGCGGCCACCGCGATCGCCAAGTACCGCAAGCTGGTGAGCCACGACCGGATCCACGTGCTGACCGGCGTGCTGCTGGTGAACGTGGGCAACAGCCTGGTCCCGCTCATCGAGAAGGATCAGCTGCCGACCCTCTTCCTGACCACCCCCGACGACCTCACCAAGCGGAAGATCGCCAAGTGGATCCTCCGCTCCAACTTCGCGGCGAGCCAGATCATGCACCCGCTCGGCGACTACGCGGCGAAGACGCTCAAGTACAAGAAGGTGGCGGTCCTCGCGATGGACAACGGCTTCGGCCACGAGGAGGCGGGCGGCTTCCAGCGGGTGTTCGAGGACGCGGGCGGGCGAGTGGTACAGAAGATCTGGGTGCCGCTCAACGCGCTCGACTTCGCCCCCTACCTCTCCCAGGTGGCCAAGGACGTCGACGCGGTCTGCGCGGTCTTCGTGGCCGGCCAGGCGGTGCGCTTCGTGAAGCAGTACGGCGAGGCCGGGCTCAGGGGCAAGATCCCGCTCATCGGCACCGGGGTCATGATCGACGAGAGCGCGCTGCGCGGCATGGGGGACGAGGCGGTCGGCACCATCGGCACGCTCCTCTGGAGCCCCACCCTGCAGACTCCGGCCAACCAGACCTTCATGAAGCTGGCCGAAGGCAAGCTCGGACGCACCCCCGCCTACTTCCACGCGATCATGTACAGCAGCGGGCGCTGGATCACCGAGGCCGCCAACGCCCTCAACGGCCAGGTGGAGGACCGCGAGAAGCTGGTGGCCGCCATCCGCCGGGCCATCGAGACCACCCCGGACCCGCGCGGGCCCATCAAGCTCGACGACTGGGGCAACCCGACCGAGAACGTCTACGTGCTGCGGGTGGACCAGGTCGGCGGCAAGCTCGCCACCACCGTGATTCACACCTACCCGGCGGTCTCCCAGTTCTGGACCTACAAGCCGGAGGAGTTCCTCAAGAGCCCGCCCTACTCGCGCGACTATCCACCTGTGAAGCCCTGAGCCGGGCGCCCGATGCGCGTCGGCTTCTTCTTCTGGCCGTACACGCCGGAGTACACCGCGCGCATGGCTCGCCTCGGCGAGGAGCTGGGCTTCGACTTGATTGGCATCGCCGACACCCCGGGCAACGCGCTCGACCCGTGGGTCGCCATGACCCTCGCGGTCGCCGCAACCTCGCGCGTTAGGCTCGCGACCTGCGTGACCAACCTGGTCACGCGTCATCCGTCGATCACCGCCTCCGCCGCCGCCTCGGTCGATCTGGCCGCGGGGGGCCGGACCATCCTGGGCATCGGCGCCGGCCACAGCGGCGTCGCCAACGTGGGCGGCGCGCCCACTCGTTCGGCCGAGCTACGCGAGGGGGTCGCGTTCCTCAAGACCGCGCTCTCCGGCGCGCCCGCCTCGTGGCGCGGGGCGGCCACGCATCTCGCCTGGGTCAAGCGCCCGGTGCCGGTCTACGCGGCCGCGGCGGGACCGGCCGCGCTCCGGGCCGCGGGCGCGGTCGCGGACGGCGCGTTCGTGAACTACGGGCTCGGCGCCGCCGAGGTGGCCCGGGTCCGCGGGCTGATCGCGGAAGGCGCGGCCGCGGCGGGCCGGACCGCGAGCGCGGTCGACGTCTGGTCGATCGCCTGCCTCGACATGGCCGAGCGGCGCGAGGACGCGCTCGACAAGCTCGGCAACATCCTGGGCTTCGTGGCCGCCTACATCCTGGGGCCGGATCCGGAGGGCCGCGGGGTGCCGGCCTCGCTCGTGCCCGCGGTTCGCGAGCTGCGCGCCACCTACACCACGCGCCAGCGCGAGATGGATCCCGCGCTCACCCGCCGGCTCGGTCTCTTCGACTACCTGCGCGCGCGCCTGGCCGTCGCGGGCACGCCGGACGACTGCCTCGCCCAGGTCCGCGCTGCCGAGGCCGCCGGGGTCACCCAGCTCATGTTCACGGTGAGCCTCTCCGCCGATCCGGTGCAAACCGTG
>DASZJM010000495.1:0-3860 GCA_035948165.1 Candidatus Methylomirabilota bacterium | reverse complement strand
CCGCCCGCGATCGTGTGCACCTTCTCCTGCTCGACCAGCCGCCGCACCTTGGTGACCGCCCCGGTCGGCTCCGGATCCGAATCCTCCACGATGACCTTCACCTCGCGGCCGGCGACCTTGTTGCCGACCTCTTCCCAGAAGAAGGTGAAGCCGTCGGTCATGTCCTTGCCGGTCTGGGAGAAATTGCCGGTGAGCGGGCCGAAGTAGCCGATGCGGATCGGATCGGCGGCGCGGGCGGGCCGCACGGTCGCGGCCGCGAGCGCGCCGGTCATGGTGGTGAGGAACTGTCGTCTGCGCATGGAGTGGCCTCCTCGGGAAGGGGAGCCGCGACTATCTGGGCCGTTACCTTAGGGAGCGCGCCTTCATTTGTCAACCGGGACGCGCCCGGCCGCGCCCCGCGCGCGATCCGTTTCACTGGACAAGTCGGCCGGGCGGGGCGACAGTCGCGAAGGTATGCGTCGACCGGCGGCGCTCCACCTCATCGTGGCCTGGGCCGTCGTGGCCCTGGCGCTCGGAATGTGGGGCGGGCTCACCGCCGCGCGCGGCCCGGTCCATCCCCTCGGGAGCGGGGACGTCGTGCTTCCCCGCCCTCCGTCGACGCCGATCCTGGAGCTGTGGGTGCGCTGGGCGGCGCCGTCCGGCGCGGTCGGCTGGGTGGTGCTCGAGCCCGACGGCGTCAAGCCCGCCGCGAGCGAGGAGACCTACTGGCGCCGCCGCGTGCATCCCGGATGGAACCAGCTCATCTGGGACGACTTCTCTCGCTTTCCCGCCGACCGCGCGGTGCGCCTCCGGCTGCTCGACAGCGCGGGCACCCTCTGGGTGAGGCCGGCCCTCACCTCCACGTGGTACGGACCCGATCAGCTCCGCCCGATGCGCGGGCTCCTGGCCGCGCTGCTCCTGGGCGCGCTCGCCGCCGGCGTCCTCGGCTACCGCCGGGTGCGGAGCCATCGGTGGGAGCGGCCCGGCTCGTGGGCCCTGTCGGTCGCGGCGATCGCGGCGGTGGCGCTCGTCCTCCGCGTCATCACGCTGAGCACGCAGAGCTTCTGGTTCGACGAGGTCCTGACCGCGATCGGGGCCCAGAGCTTCGCGTGGGTGCTCTACAGCGCGCAGATCTTCGGCCATCCGCCGCTGCAATATCTCGTCGCGTGGGCCGCCGGCGGCGCGGCCGCCACCGAGGCCGCGGTGCGCGTGCCCTTCGTCACGGCCGGCGTCGCCGCGGTGGTGGCGATGGCGTTCCTGGGCCGCCGGCTGGCCGGCTCCGCGACCGGCCTGCTGGCCGCGAGCCTCCTCGCGGTCTCCCCGTACCATGTGGAGCTCTCGCAGCTGGCGCGCCCCTACGCGTTCCTGGTGCTGGCGGTGGCGCTGTCGTGGCTCGCGCTCTTCCGGGCCCTCGATCGGTCGACCGCGGCCGACTGGCTCGCGTTCTCGGCCGCCGCCGCGCTGGCGTTCTACACGCACTACCTCGGCGGGTTGGTCGTGGTGGTCCAGGCGGTCGTCGCGACGGTGTGGGTGGCCCGCCGGCGGGACGGCCGCGGCTGGCCCGCGCTGGTCTCGTTCGCGGGCGTCGCGCTCCTGCTGGCGCCCTGGCTGGAGATGCTCCGGCCGCTGGCCCGCGCCCAGCTGGAGCACGGCGCCCTCTCGATGGGCGCGCTCGACCACTTCGTCATCCACGTGCTGCTGCCGGAGCAGATCGGATCGGGGACGACCGGTCTCGTCACCGCCGGGCTCTGCCTGCTCGGCCTGTGGAATCTGCGATCACGTCCGGAGGTCGCCCTGGCCGCGGCGCTCTCGCCGACGCTGCCCATCGGCCTGCTCTGGGCCGCCAATCCCGCGCAGGCGCTGGCCGGGCGACACTTCGCCTTCGTGCTGCCGATGATGACGCTGCTCATCGCCCACGGGCTCGTCACCGCGGGGCGCCTGATCGAGGCGGTGGCGGCCCGCCGGCCCCACCTGGCCGCGGTGCCGGCCCGGCGCGCGGCGGCGGCGGGCATCGCGGTCACGCTCACGGTGGTGACCCACCTGCCCGCCGGCGCCGCGCTCGGCGAGTACTACCAGTGGCGCCACGGGGCCGACTGGCGGACGGTGGCGAGCGTCCTCGACCGCCTGGTCGGCCCCGACGACGAGGTGCTCGCGACGCTGGGCGCGGTGTACCCACTGCGCTACTACTGGCGGCCGACGGTGGACGAGACCGGCGCGGCGGGCCTGCGCGCCCGCTTCGACGGCGCGCCGCCGGGCCGTCGCGTCTGGCTCGTCACCCTCGACGGCTGGGACTGGGCGCCCGAGCTGCAGGAGTGGCTCGCGGCCCACGCGATCGTGGTCGGCGAGGTGCCGCCCTCCTGGAGCCGGCAGCGCGTCTACATCCACGCGATTACCGCCCCGCGCCGCGGCGCGCCACCCGGCTGACCCTGCGCCGGCCCGCCGCGGGCTTGACAGCCCGCGGCCGCGTCGGCAGAGTCGGGACCATGCTCGACGCGACCCGCGACCTCGTCCTGCCCACCACCATCACCGGGTCCTATCCGCGCCCGCACTGGTTCAGCGAGGAGCTGCGCGCCCGGAGCTTCAAGGACGCGCTCGGCGACTCGCGCTTCCGCGAGCAGTACCTGGACGCGGTGGCGTGCCTGGTGCGGGAGCAGGAGATGGCCGGGCTCGACCTGGTCACCGACGGCGACTCGCGCTTCGACCTCACGGTGGGCGGCAAGTCGTGGTTCTACTACGTGATCGAGCGGCTTGGGGGCATCACCGGCGCCCAGGACCGGTCGACCGGCGGGGGCTGGAAGGCGCTGCGGCCCGGGCACATCCTCTACGAGGTCATGGAGGCCTACCAGCCCGCGGTGGTGGGCGCGCCGCTCGCGCGCGGCCCGCTCCAGTACGCTGCGCTCTTCAAGACCGCGCAGCGCCTCTCGGCCAAGCCGGTCAAGTTCGGCGCGATCACCGCGCAGTCGCTCGCCAAGATGCTGGTGAACCGGCACTACGCGGGCGATCGCGACGTGATCCTGGCCCTGGCCGACATCTTCAACGCCGAGCTCCGGGAAGTGGCGGCGGCGGGGTGCCGGGTCATCCAGATCGAGGAGCCGCAGCACCACATTGGAGGGGCCGCCGGCGCGTCGGACCGTGATCTCGAGTTCTATACTGAGGCGGTGAATCGGGAGATCGCGGGGGTCGACACCGAGATCTGGCTGCATACCTGCTGGGGCAACCCGAACCAGCAGCCGCTGCACTGGGAGCGGCCCTCCTACGAGCGGTCGCTGCCGTATCTCTTGGCCACCAACGCCGACGTGCTCACCCTCGAGTGCGCCTCGACCAACGGGCGCGACCTGCCGCTGCTGGCCCGGCACCGTACCGACAAGAAGATCGCGATCGGGGTGGTCAACCACTCCACCGCGGCGGTGGAGCCGCCCGAGGTGGTGGCGGGCCTGATCCGCCGGGCGCTGGAGTACGTGCCGGCGGAGCGCCTCATCCTCTCGACCGACTGCGGCTTCGGGCGCGAGGGGCTCGCCCGGCGCATCGCCTTCTACAAGAGCGTGGCCATCAATCTGGGCGCCAACATCGTGCGCCGCGAGCTGAAGCTGCCGGAGGTGGAGATCCCCGCCGCCGACCCGCGCTTCACCTTCGCCGGCTGACACATCACATCTCTCCCTCTCCCCTCCGGGGAGAGGACAGGGTGAGGGGAGGATGACAATGAGTCTGATCAAGGTACGAGACCTGGCGTGGGCGCGGATGCGCGCCCCGGACCTGGACGCGATGGAGGAGTTTCTCACCCACTTCGGCCTCACGCGGGCCGTCCGCACTCCGACCGCGCTCTTCATGCGCGGCACCGACCCGCTGCACCACATCCACGTCACCGAGAAGGCGGACGACGC
>DASZJM010000494.1:0-6031 GCA_035948165.1 Candidatus Methylomirabilota bacterium | reverse complement strand
CGCGGGCGAGGCGGCGCAGCTCGAGCTGCACCGCCTCGATCGCGTGACGACCGACGCTGCCGCTCAGGACGACGCGATCAGCGACGCTTCCGGCCGCGGGCCGCGCGCTTCTTGGCCGTCGCCTGCCGCCGCCGGGCCTTGGCCGCCGCCGCTCTCCATCTCCTCTCAACCGACCTCACCCCCTTCTTGAACTGGGCGAGCAGGGCTCGCGTCTCCGGGCTCTGCGGCGTGGCCGCGAAGATGATGTACGTCCGCCCCTGCTTCTGGCCCTGCACGACGTGGATGAGCATGGTGCCCCCTTTTCCGGTTGAGGTGAGCTAGCTCGCGTCGACCACTCCGTCGAAGAACTCTTCCTCGCGCAGGATCCGCGGTGGCGCGTCGATGTCGCGCAGCAGGTAGTGGTACTCCGCCACGTCGTACTCGTCGCGCAGGTCGACGCGCTCGCCGAGGGCGGCCTGCAGGTACACCGCGGTCATGTTGTGCTTGCCGGTCAGGTCGAGCAGGTTGGTGGTCGAGGAGAAGCGCCCCGCGTTGATCTCGGTGACCCGCGCCACCCCGGCCGCGTCCTCCTTCAGGTCGACCCCGAACACCCCGGAGGCTCGCGGGTCGAGCCGCCGGATCACCCGGGCGCAGAGCGCGGCGATCTCCGGCTCCCGCACCGTCTTGGTCAGCGCGGGCACCGACGAGATCTCGGCGGGCTGCGTCCCGCTCGCGAGGTAGGAGAGCCGCTCGTAGGTCTTGGTCAGGAGCTGCACCCCGTCCTTCCAGACCGACTGGCATCCGAGGTCGCGGCCGGGCAGGAACTCGCTCAGGGTGAAGTCGCGGACCGGCACGCCGCGCATGTCGCGCCAGTAGGCGATCCAGGCGCGCGCCTGCGCCGCGCTCGCGACCGGGATGGCCCCCCGCGATCCCGCGCCCCGGCGCACGCGGCACCAGGCGCGGGCGCCGCGCCCGGGGGCCACGCGGCGGAAGGTCCGGTCGACGTCGCGCAGACTCCGGACCCGCGCGGTGGCAGGCGCGGGGAGGCCGAGGGCGCGGAGCCGGCCGGCGAGGCGGTACTTGTCCGCGCACAGCTCGATCAGGGCGGGCCGCGGCAGGAAGAGGTAGCGCGTCAGCCCGGCGCGCAGCCGCGAGAGCGCGAGGGTGTCCGCGTCGGTGGCGGGGATGATCAGGTCGACCGCCTCCGCCCGCGCGATCCGTCGCAGGGCGCGCGCCCACGCGGGTCCGGGCGGCGGCGTCCGGTAGCGCCGATCCGCGGAGGAGTTCTGCAGGATGAACGGGTCGTCGTGACCACCGATGATGGTCACCGACGGGTGACCGGCGCGAAGGCTGCGGATGAGGTTGTTGCTGGGACCGGTTCCGGCGCTCGTGACGAGAAGCCGCTTCGCCATCTCACCTCCACGTCGTGCGCCTCGGCGGTGAGACGCGGCCGATACTAGGCAGCGCATGCGAGGCTTGTCAACGGCATACGGCGGTGTCCTTACTGGGTGACCTCGCCCAGTTGTCCAAACCCACGAGAGGGCCAGGTCGTGATGATCTGGCCCTCCCGAGCTTCGCCGGCCGAGCGCGCGGCTACTTCGTGATGACCCCGCAGGCGATGCGGCCGCCGCTGTTGCCGGTGGGATCGGTCTTCTCGTCGTCTGCGTTGGCGTGGACCACCAGCGCGGTCCCCTTCTCGCCGAACAGCGAGATCGTGCCGCCCGCGAGGGTGAAGGCCTTGGTGGTCACGTCGATGCCGCCTTCGCCGGAAGCCGCGACCACCAGGTTCGGCAGGTCGCCCGCGTGCGCCCCCGCCGGGTTCAGGCGCCCGTGCTGCTTGCTGCCGGGATTGAAGTGCGGCCCCGCGGAGGTGAACTCGGGCGGCTCGCAGAGGCCGACCGCGTGGACGTGCAGGCCGTGGGTGCCCGGGGGCATCCGGTAGCCGGTCACCGCGATCCGGACGCCCTCGGGCGTCTGGATCAGGGTCGCCACACCCACCTGCGCACCTTCTTTGTCCTTGAGCACGGCCTCCGCCGAGAGCGGTCCCTTGTCGGCCGGGGTGCTCGCGCACCCGGCCAGGACCGCGGCCACACCGAGCAGCAGAAGTGGTCTCACCGTTGAGTGCCCTCCCGTTCAGTTGATCTGCGCAATGAGCTGCTGGGCCTTCTCCCGGAAGCGCGCGACGTTCTCCATCTTCACGTGCTCGTAGCCCCGGATCTCATCGGGCAGCTCGGCCACCTTCACGGCCAGGTCGTGGGTGACCGGGCTCAACCGTACGAGCGCGGTCTCCAGATGCTGCCGGTACTCGTCGATCAGCTCGCGCTCGACCCGCCGGATCGCCGCGTAGCCGAAGACGTCGAGCCGGGTGCCCCGCAGCCCCTTGAGCGCGGCCAGGCCGCGGAAGGCGGGGGTGAACCAGGCGCCGAGACGGATCTTCTTCTTGAGGCCGAGCGCGCGGAGCAGCGGCGGGTGCAGATGCCAGTACGTGCGGATCTTCGGCCCGAACTTCGTCTGCAGCTGGGCCTGCACCGCCGCGTCCAGGTGCAGGCGCGCCACCTCGTACTCGTCCTTGTAGGCCATCAGCTTGAAGAGGTAGCGCGCGGTCGCCTCCGCGAGCCCGCGCTGGCCGGGCGCGCGCTCCGCCTCCACCTGGGCCACCCGCGCCACGAAGTCCACGTACGCGCCCGCGTAGGCCGCGTTCTGGTAGGCGATCAGCTCCGGCACCCGGACCGCGAGCAGGCGCCGCAGCTCGCCGGAGGCGCCCACCCGATCCACCAGCGCCTGCGCCTCCGCGCTCAGTGCGGCGAGCGGCTCCGCGACGCGTAGGGTGGCCTGGGCGACCGCCGCCTCCACCTGCCGGCGGTCCACCACCGCCATGCGGCCCCACCGGAACGCGAGCAGGTTCATGTCGACCGAGACGCCGTTGAGTCGGATCGCCTTCTCGATCGCGGCCCCCGACACCGGCAGGGCCCCCGCCTGGTAGGCCGCGCCCAGCATGATCGGGTTCACCGCCATGTGATCCCCGAAGAGCGCCTCCGCGATGGCCTGAGCGTCGAGGTAGACGTTGGGATCCTTGCGGGTCACCCGGTCGATGCTCATCAGCATGCTGCTGAGCTCGGGGAAGTGCACCGCGGTGTCCACCACCATCTGGCCGGTGGGGATCTGGCTGGTGGAGACCACCGCGATGGTCCGCCCCGACTCCGCCTTGTCGAGGTTGACCGGGTCGGTGGCCACCAGCAGGTCGAAGCCCAGGTAGAGATCGGCGAAGCCGGCCGAGATCTTGTTAGCGGACTCGATGCCGGCGGTCGAGATCCTCAGGTCGGAGACGACCGGCCCGCCCTTCTGGCTGAGCCCGGTCTGGTCGAGACCTCGCACGTGACGGCCGTCGAGCATCGCGGCGGTGCCGACGATCTGGTTCATGGTCACGACCCCGGTGCCGCCGATGCCCATCATGTGCAGCGCGAAGCCGTCGGCTGGCACCTTGAGCGACGGCTCGGGCAGATCGGCCTCGAGCGGGGTCAGACGACGCTCCCGCTTGGAGGCGGCGCCCGCGCCCTCGACAGTGAGGAACGACGGGCAGTCGCCGAGCAGGCACGAGTAGTCCTTGTTGCAGGAGGACTGGTGGATCGCGGTCTTGCGCCCGAACTCGGTGTCGATCGGCTGGACCGAGAGGCAGTTCGACTTCTTGCCGCAGTCCCCGCAGCCCTCGCACACCCGCTCGTTGATGAACACCCGGGTCTGCGGATCCACCATCTTGCCGCGTTTGCGCAGGCGCCGCTTCTCCGCCGCACAGTGCTGGTCGTGGATGAGCACGGTGACGCCGCGGGTGGCCGCGAGCACCGACTGGGCCTCGAGGAGCCGATCGCGGTGCCACACCTCCGCGTTGCTCGCGATGGAGGTGCCCGAGTACTTGGCGGTGTCGTCGCTGGTGATGATGATCTTCTTCACGCCCTCGGCCTCGAGCCGCCGGCTCAGCGCGGGGATGGGGAGCGCCCCCGCCGCGTTCTGCCCGCCGGTCATCGCCACCGCGCCGTTGTAGAGGATCTTGTAGGTGATGTTCACGCCCGAGGCGACCGCGTAGTTGAGCGCGAGGCCACCCGAGTGGAAGAACGTGCCGTCGCCGATGTTCTGGAAGAGGTGCGGGGTCTCGGTGAAGGGCGCGACGCCGACCCACTGGGCGCCCTCCGCCCCCATGTGGGTGACCCCGATGATGCCGCGGTCCATGCCCATCGCCATGCCGTGGCAGCCGATGCCCGCCGCGGCCACGCTGCCCTCCGGCACCACGGTGGAACGGTTGTGCGGGCAGCCCGAGCAGAAGAAGGCGGAGCGAGCCAGGCTGAACGCCTTCGGCCGGCGCTTCAGCTCGTCGAGGTGCTGGATGCGCGCCTCCACCGAGTCGATGCGGATGCGGCGCGCCAGGCGCTTGGCGATCGCGCGGGCGATGAGGTCCGAGTCGAGCTCGCCCACCGGGGCGATCAGCGGCCGGTCCTCCTCGTCGAGCTTGCCCACCACCTGCGGCCGGTCGGTCAGGCCGTAGAGGATGTCCTTGCAGAACATCTCGAGGAACGAGCGCTTCTCCTCGATGACCAGGACCTCCTGGAGGCCGCGCGCGAACTCGCGCACCACCCGCGACTCCATCGGGAACAGCATCCCCATCTTGAGGATGCGGATGCCGTAGCGGCGCAGCGCGGCCTCGTCGAGCCCCAGCTCGGAGAGCGCCTGCCGCACGTCGTAGTAGGTCTTGCCGCTGGTGAGGATGCCGAGCCACGCGTTCGGGGTCGGCACCGTGATCCGGTTGAGCTTGTTCTCGTAGGCGTAGCGCCGCGCCAGCTCGAGCCGCGCCCCGTGGATGGTGCGCTCCATGTCGAGGCCGTACGGCGGGATCAGGTTCACGTTGATCTGGGGCTGGAAGGGCTTGCCGTCCAGCTCGACCACCGGGATGATCGGGCTCACCCGGTCCGCGTCCACCTCGGCGGTGCCGATCTCGTCGGCCACGTTGGTGACGATCTTGACCCCGACCCACAGCCCGGACGTGCGCGAGAGCATGAAGCCGTGCAGGCCCAGGTCGAGGATCTCCTGCACGTTGCCCGGGTACAGCGTCGGCATGAACGCGTCGTAGAGGGCGACCTCGGAGGCGCTCGGCAGGGTCGAAGACTTCGAAAGTGGATCATCCCCCGCCAGCGCGAGCACGCCGCCGTTCTTGCCCACCCCCGCGTAGTTGGCGTGCTTGAAGAGGTCGCCGGTGCGATCGACGCCGGGCGCCTTGCCGTACCACATCCCGACCACGCCGTCGTACTTGGGCTTGGGGAAGAGTCCCGCCATCTGGCTGCCGAACACCGCGGTGGCGCCCAGGTCCTCGTTGAGGCCCGAGGAGAACACCACGTCGTGCGCCTTCAGCAGCACCGAGAGGCGCTCGAGGGTCTGATCGAAGCCTCCCAGCGGTGAGCCCCGGTAGCCGGAGATGAACGTCGCGGTGTTGAGGCCACGGCGGAGGTCGGCGCGGTGGTGGTCGAGCGGCAGGCGTACCAGCGCCTGGATGCCGGACAGGAAGATGCGACCGCGCTCCTGGGTGTACTTGGCCTCGAGCGAGAACTCCCCGGTCTGTGTGGTCATGAGCCCCCCTTGGGGGAACGACGGAGTTGGACAACCCGACGACGGCCATATCGTAGTCGGGAAAGGCGTTTCTGGCAACCGGGATCGGCCGGCCTAACGCGTGAGCAGGGGCACCAGGTACGGCCAGAGCCGGTCGACCACGATCGCGTACCCCTCCGCGGTCGGGTGGATGCCGTCGGCCTGATTGAGGCGGGGAATCGCGCCGACCCCGTCGAGGAAGAAGGGCATGATCGCGGCCCGATGCGCCCGGGCCGCCTCGCCGTAGAGGCGGTGGAAATCCTCCGCGTAGCGGTCTCCGTAGTTCGGCGGCAGCCGCATGCCCGCCACCAGCACTCGCGCGCCCGCTCCCTGGAAGCGGGAGATCATCTGATCGAGGTTGGCGCGCACCCCGGCGAGCTTCTGGCCGCGCAGGGCGTCGTTGACCCCGAGCTCCAGGATC
>DASZJM010000493.1:0-4761 GCA_035948165.1 Candidatus Methylomirabilota bacterium | reverse complement strand
GCGCCTGGCCATCGCGGCCGCGAGCCGCAGCGCCCGCAACCTCGAGGCGCGGCGAGTGGGCACGCTGCTGGTGGTCGACGCCGGCGTGACGGTCTACGTGAAGTGCCGGGCCGCCGCCGCTCCGAAGCGCATCGGCGACCTAGCGCGCTTCACCCTGGCGGTGGAGGACGTGCTGGACGACCGGCCGGCCGAGAGCGAGGGCGACGCGCGGATCACGAGCGGGATCACTTACCGGCCGCGGCCCTCGCTCGACGCGCCGTGGGCGCGGGCGGTGCTGGCCGCCCTGCGCGCCGAGAGCTGAGCAGGGCACCGGCCGGACTAAACCTCCAGCAGGTCGCTCCCAACCACCAGCGGCCCCGCGAAGCGCCGCCGCGCGGCCGACTCGAGCGCGCGCGGCTCGGAGCCGGGCATCAGGTGGGTGACCGCCAGCTTCTTGGCCCGCGCGCTCTCGGCCACGCGGCCCAGATCGTCGGGCTGGGTGTGGTAGGAGGCGAGGTCGCGGACCTTCTCCTCGAGCGTCGGCCACCCGCAGCCCGGAGACCACGCGGTCTTCGCCATCTCGCAGCACTCGTGGATCAGCACGTCGACGCCCTGGCTCCAGCGGATCAGGTTCTCGCAGGGCCGCGTGTCGCCCGAGATCACGACGCGGCGCCCGCCGCCCTCGAAGTGATAGCCGAAGGCGGGGCGCACCGGGTCGTGCTCGACCAGGAACGCGCTGACCGTGACGCCGCCCGCCTCCATGACCCGACCCTCCTCGATCTCGGTGACCGCCACCGCGGGCGGCTTGCGGTCGGCCATGTGTGAGCGGCGCACCTCGATGTCCCAGTCGAGGTAGTCGAGCAGCTTGTCGACCTGCCGCCGCGTGCCGGCCGGCCCCCAGATCTCGAGCGGCGCGTTCTGCCCCACGATCCACCTGGTGATCAGCAGGTGCCCGAGGTCGATCACGTGATCGGAGTGGTGGTGGGTGATGAACACGCGCGGCCACTCGTACGGGCGCACCCCCGCCTGCACGAGCTGCACGCCCACCCCGGAGCCCGCGTCCACCAGGAAGCGCTCCGCGCCCAGCGAGAGCAGCGTGGAGGGGCCGCGCCGCTGGGGGTTGGGCGGCGGCGAGCCGGTGCCGAGCAGGATCGCCTTCACGTCAGCGGCCGGCGGCGGGCGGGCGGCCCGCGGTCTCGAATTGCGGGATCACCGCCTCGATCTGTCGGCCGCCGGAGAGGAAGAAGCGCGCCACCTGCTCCTGGGCCGCGCGGCCGATGGCGTAGACCTCGGGGAACCCGGTCCAGCTGAGGAAGCCGTGGGGGTCGCGGAAGCGATCCGAGAAGCCGGGGCCGAGCACGTCGTGACGATAGAGCGAGGAGACCGGCCAGAGCAAGCCCGCGTCGAGCAGCGCCATCGTGGTCGGGTTGGGCACGGTCTGATCGCCCACCGCCCACTGGAACAGGACCGGCCGCGGCGGCACCCCCGGCAGCGGCACCTGACGCAGGTAGGGCGCGAAGGCGACCGGGTTCGCGCTCTGGGTCAGCCACTCCGCGCGGTCGAAGAGCGCCTGAATGGCGAGCGCGCCCGGCGCCGGGTCGCGCACGGGGGCCTCGCCGGGCAGAGGCAGGGACTCGGTGAAGTCCTTCTCGCCGTTGGCCAGGGGCGGCCGGCGCTGGAGGAGCTGGTTCATGGCCAGCCCGCGGAAGACCGGCGACTGTCGCGCGATCTCCACGATGGGCCCACCCGCGACGTTGAGCACGCCCATCCGCACCAGCGGGTCCACCGCCATCAGGAGCGTGCCGTAGATGCCACCGAACGACTGGCCGAAGTACTGGATGCGCTCACGGTCCAGATCGACGCGGCCGTCGCCGTCCACGTCGACACCGCGGTGGATGGCGCGGACGAGCTGCATGAGGTCGGCGGTGGTCTGGCGCAGGCCGTCGCGGCTGCCGATCAACGCGAGCGGGGAGGCGGTGCGGGTGGCGACACCCTCGGTCGTGCCGATGCGCCCGTCGCCGTTCAGGTCCAGGCCGCGCCCGCCCGCGGGCAGCGTCACCGGCTCCCGGCCGGTGCGCGACACGATGAGCGTGCCGCCGGGCCCGCCGCCGTGGCCCACCACGTTGATCGCGACGGTGGCGAAGCCGGCGCGCGCCATGGCGCCGGCCACCCCCATCGGCACCGGATGGCGATCGTTGCCGAAGCCGTGGCCGAATATCGCGACCGGCCAGCCGTCCCGCGGCATCGTGCCGGCGGGCATGTACACCGTGACGTCGATGTCCTCGCTCCCCTGCGGCGCCGGCGCCTCGCTGCGGGTGGCGGTCGCGGGCACGTGGCGATCGGCGGTGAGAAACGATCGCGCGCTGAAGCGGCCGAACGCGATCGCGCGCACGTCGGTCGGCGGCACCAGGACCAGCGGCAGCTTCACCGGCTCCTCGAGCGCCGCGGCGGGGTCGGCCGCGACCTGGCGGCGCAGCTCGATCCCGTCGAGCTCCACGCGCGCGTAGACCGAGCGCGCACCGCCGGGGCCGAGCGTGAAGTGGATCACCGGAGCGGGGCCGAGGTCGACCGCGGCGCGCATCTGCTCGAGGCCCGCGGTCACGCTCTGGGTCGTGAAGACCGACACCGCGGCGAGGTCGCGCCGCGCCACCCCGAGCGTCTTGAGCTGCTGGAGGACCGTGCCCTGCGCGGAGACGCCCTGCGCCGCCTCGCTCACCAGCCCGCGGCCGGCGATGGGCACCAGCGGCTGGCCGCTCTCGTCGAGGATCTTCGCGGTCAGCACCAGCGCGTAGCGCCGCGCCTGCAGGAGCGACCGCTCCGGACGGGCGTAGAGCGTATTGTGCTCGGCGTCCCACACGAGCTGGGTGAGACCCACGGGCGACGGCAGCGGCTCGGCCCAGAGCGGCACGATGAACGCGCTGGCCCGCGTGACGCTGTCGAGCGCCACCGGCCCGGAGAATCGGATGGCGATCCGCGGGTTGACGCTCCAGCCGTCGAGCTCGTTCAGGAGGCGCACCTCGTCGCAGCCGGCGGCATCGAGGCCGCAGTCGGGTGGGGGCAGGGCGATGCGGCGGCCGGTGGCCTGGCCGGGATCGGGGACGGTCAGCCGGTCAGAGGGGAGGAGCGACTCCACCTGGGCCGCGGCCGCCGGGGCCGTCGGAAGCCAGGCGAGCGCCGCCGCCAGCGACAGCCCGAGGAGGACGGGGGCGGCCGGGCGGCGGGCCGAGCGAGACACCGGCCTCAGCGAGGCGGCTGGGGCGAGGGCTGCGGCTGCCGGGGCGCCGGCACGGGTCCGGGTCGGCGCGGCGTGCGCGCCGGGGCGGCCTGGTAGGCGCCCACGGTGACCGCGACCTCCTGCTCCTTGCCCTCGCGCATCAGCGAGATCTTCACGATCTGGCCGACCGGCGTGCTCGAGATGATCCGCTGCAGATCGCGCGGCCCTTCCACGCTGGCGCCGTCCACCGACACCACCACGTCGTTGGCCTTGATGCCGCCCTGATCGGCGGGCTGGCCGACCACCACCTGACGGATCAGCACGCCCTTCGGCTCCTTGAGCCCGAACTTGGCGGCGTCCTCGTCGGGCACCTCGGCGATGCTGACGCCGAGCCAGCCCCACTCGACCCTGCCCTTCTCGGCGAGCTGCGGCAGGAGCGCCTTCACCAGGTTCACCGGGATCGCGAAGCCGATGGAGCCGTTGACCGCGGCCATGCTGTTGATGCCGACGACCTCACCCGCCATGTTGACGAGCGGCCCGCCCGAGTTGCCGGGGTTCACCGCCGCGTCGGTCTGGATGAACTCGAAGCCGGGGGCGGCCACCTGGATGGGGGCGCCCTTGCGGCTCACGATGCCGAAGGACACGGTCTGCTCGAGCCCGAAGGGATGGCCCAGCGCCAGCACGAACTCCCCCACCCGGGTGCGGTTGGAGTCGCCGAGCAGCGCGACCGGCAGGCCGCTTGCCTCGATCTTGAGCAGGGCCAGGTCCACGCGCTCGTCGAGCCCGACCAGCCGGCCGTCGAAGCGGCGGCCGTCGGAGAGCCGGACCTGGATGCGGTCGGCGTCGCCCACCACGTGGGCGTTGGTCACCAGGTAGCCGTCCTCCCGGATGATGAAGCCGGAGCCCGCGCTCCGGCGCTCCTCGGGCGTCCCCTGCTGCTCCTGCCCCTCGGCCTGCGGCTCCGCGGCCCGGCGCACCCGCACCTGCACGAGCGACGGCTTCATGCGCTCCGAGAGGTCGTGCATGAAGTCGTTGAGCCGGACGATATCGGGCGGCGCGGTGGCCCCCGGGCTATCCCGCCACAGCGGCTCCGCGGCTCGGGCCGGCGCGACGGCGGCCGAGAGCAGGACAAGCGACAGGACGATGGCTGAGGGGAGAGCCGGACGGCGCATCTGCAAGCCTCCTGAGGGTATGGCGATCGGGGACGGGTCGATTATACCGCGATGGAGTTTAGCGGCGACCCGGAGCGGATCAGCGCCGCACCTCGCGCAGCACGTGCCCCAGCTCGGGCAGGATCAGCTTCTCCAGCGCGAGCCGGCAGGCGTTGGGCGAGCCGGGCAGCGAGAAGAGCGCCCGTCCCTGCACCACGCCGCCCTGCGCGCGCGAGAGCATGGCGGCCGCGCCCACCTCGGCGTAGGAGAGCATGCGGAACAGCTCGCCGAAGCCGGTGAGCCGCTTGTCGAGCAGCGCCTCCACCGCCTCGAACGTCGAGTCGCGCGAGGTGACGCCGGTGCCGCCGGTGAGGATGAACGCCTCGACCGCCGGATCCGCGCAGCCCTTCCGCACCA
>DASZJM010000492.1:0-4229 GCA_035948165.1 Candidatus Methylomirabilota bacterium | reverse complement strand
GAGCGGTGGCTTACTCGGTCCGGTCGGTTCCTCCCGATGATCCTGGAGGTGTTCCGCCAGAAGGGACTGCCGGAGGAGCTAGTCTTCACCGCGATGATCGAGAGCGGCTTCGATCCAGTCGCGGTCTCGCGCGCCGGGGCGAAGGGGCTCTGGCAGTTCATGGCGCCGACCGCCCGGCAGTACGGCCTGCGGGTGGACCGGTGGCTCGACGAGCGGCTCGACCCGGAGAAGTCGACGGTGGCGGCGGCGAACTACTTGAAGGACCTCTACACGATCTTCGGCTCCTGGGATCTGGTGCAGGCCGCCTACAACGCGGGGGAGATGAAGGTGATCCGGGCCATCAAGGGTACCGGGACCCGCGACTTCTGGAGCCTGACCAATAGCCGGCTCCTCCGCGACGAGACGAAGAACTACGTGCCCGCCATCCACGCGGTCACCATCATCAGCCAGGAGCCGGAGCAGTACGGGTTCGCGGTCAAGCCCGACGAGCCGCTCAGCTACGAGCGGATCACCGTGCCCAAAGGGACCAGTCTCAAGCACGTGGCTGGCCTCTCCGGCATCTCGTACGACGAGCTGGTGCGGCTCAACTCCGAGCTGCGCATGAAGCAGACCCCGCCGGACTCGCCTTACCACCTGAAGGTTCCGCTCGGCACGGGTGCGGGGCTGCAGGCCGGCCTCGAGCGCGAGGTGGAGACCCGCAAGGCCGCCGCGGCGGCGCGGCTGGCGGAGCGGACGCCCAAGAAGAAGGGCCAGGTCGCCGCCCAGAAGCCCACCGCGGCGAAGGCCCGCGACAGCCGTCCCCGCGATACGGAGCAGGGCGGCTTCCGCTAGACCGTGAGGGTGGAAGTTCACCTCACGGCGACCCTCCGACGCTATCTCCCTCCCGGAGCGGTCGGTGATCACGTGCTTCTCGACCTCCCGCCCGGCACCACCGTCGGCCAGGTGGTACACTCGCTCCGGATTCCGGCCGATCTCGAGCGTTTGACCGTCGTCAACGGTCGGGACGCCGCCCCCGATCAGCCACTGATGGAGGGCGACGTGCTCTCGCTGTTCCCGCCGCTGGCCGGCGGCCGCTAGCCCGGAGGAGACCGTCATGCCCACCGTGAGATTGCGGGACGCGTCCGAGTATCCCGAGGCCGCCCGGAAGCTCTTCGAGCTGTCCAGCATCTGGTTCAACTACGACTTCGCTCAGCCCCCGGCCATGAGTCGAGTGATGGCGTGGGACGGCGGCTTCGGCGCGCCGCACGGCCGGGCGATGAAGCGCGCGATGGGCCCGGGTGAGTTCACCCGCGGCGAGAAGGAGATGGTGGCCGCGGTGGTCAGCGGCGTCAACGCCTGCAACTACTGAGTACGCGCCCATACTGCAGCCGGGAAGCTGCAGGGGATGCCGGACGACGCGCTCTGGTACGAGGCCGCGCAGGTGGTGGGGATCACCAACGCTCTCAACGTGGTGGCCGACACGCTCGGGGAAGTGGGCTCGGGGCTCGCCGCGGTCGACCCCGCCGCCGCGGAGGGACCGACTCGCGGCCTCTTCACGGAGATCACGACGTTCTACGCGGCCGTGGAGGTCCCGCTGCCGTTCCAGCTGCTCGCCCACGATCCGGGCTACGCGACCGACGTCTGGGAGGCGACGCGCCACGCCTTCAGCGATCACCGGCTGACCCGGCGGCTCAAGGAGGCGCTCGCGTTCGCGGTCTCGGTGACCTCCCGCTCCCGCTTCGGCACCGTCTTTCACCTGGCCCAGATGCGGCGGCTGGGCGTGGGCGAGCGCGGGGTGATGGAGGTGCTGGGCGTGACGCAGATGTTCTCGAGCTACACCAAGATCGCCGACACCCTGCAGCTCGAGCCGGACATGGGCGATATTGCACCGGTTGATCACTCGCCCGCTCCGGGCGGTCCCCCGGCGCGGGCCGCGCGACGGGCCCGCGGCGACTCTCAGGTCAAGGGCACGTCGCGGGCGAAGATCTCGAAGGGCGACCGCCGGGTCGCCTCCAGGGCCTCGCGGATCAGCGCCTCGCCCTCGCCCGCGCCGGTCTCGAGGAGAGCGCCGAAGAAGCCGGTATAGAAGTGATCCGGATACACCGTGACCGTTACCCGTAGCGTCAGGCCCGGACGATCGAGTGAGCGGGCGTAGCGCAGCACGAAGCGGCCGCCCGGCGGAATGCGCGTGTCGGCGATCTCGCGCGAGAGATCGAGCGGCACCTGGCGGCCGATGATGCGCTCCTCGGTGCTGCCGTCGACGGGTGCCCCGTCCGGGCCCACCAGCAGCGCCCGCACCACCACCTGCGGGGTCACGTAGGTCGGGAAGTAGTGCCCGACGCGCACGCTCGCGAGCGTGACGGTGGCGCGCAGCGTCTGGCCCGGTCGGTAGCGGGCGCGCTCGACCGCCACGCTCGCCCGCACGCCCGACTTCACCATCTCCGGATCGTGGATCCCCCGCCAGCGGTGGCGCCGGTCGGGCATGTGGCAGTCCTGGCACTGCTGTCCGCGCCTCGCCGCCGGGCTGTCCCGCCACTCCGCGTAGGTGTTCTCCAGCGGCTTGCCGTTGAGGCTCAACCCGTTCGGTCCGAACTGGTGGCAGGCGGCGCAGAACTCGGCCCGGAGGTACGCGGACACGTAGGTGGCGCCGTTGTGGCGCAGGTCGGCTCGGGGCACGCGCAGGCCCTGGCTGCCCGGACGCGGCGGGGGCCCGAAGCGCTGGTGCTGGCGGACGTGGCAGGTCGCGCACACCACGCCGTGGCCTTGCAGGGCTTCGTCGAATGCGGGATTGGCCTCGAGGCCCGCCGCACCCCGGACGAGCGGCGACTGTTCGGCGAGCGGAGCATGGCAGACGAGGCAGCCACGCGCGCCGGCGGGATCCCGCCGTCGAAGCTCCACGAGTTGTCCCGCGACCCCCGGCCCCAGGCTCTTCGCGTGGATGCTGCCGTGCCAGTCCTCGTACTGGGCCGGGTGGCAGGTCCCGCAGTCCGCCGGGACGAGCGAGCGCTCGACCGCCCCGAACGCGGCGGGAGGCTCTCCCTGCGGCGCGAGCGGCATGCGCCAGTGCCGCTCGAGGAACGCCTCCTCGGCGGGAGTGATCGGACCGGGCCCGCGGCCCCCGCCGGCGAGCGCGGCCGGGTGGGTGCCGGCGCCAGACACCAGAATCAGGCTCGCCAGCAGCGCGGGACCCCAGGGCCGGCTCACCAGCCGAGGGTAGCACGCGGTCCTCTGCCCGCTTGACCGGTGGGCCTCCCGGACTTCAAATCCTCTGGGGCGTCAACGCGTTTCGCTCGTCATTCCACGGCATTCCTTCCGATGCGAGTGTCGGCGACAGGTGCGCCCGAGTGCGGCCAATGACGTGCTGGTGCGGCCCGTTGGTGACAGAGACGGTGACAGTCTGGTGGCGCGGACGGCGAGCGCTACGTTCCCTTCGGTCTCTTGATCGACGGGACGGCCCCTTACGAGCGGTCGGGGTGCGACGCGGCAGCGCGGCGCCTAACAGGCCGGAGCGCGGCAGATGCCTCAGGGGAAACCGGCCAACCGAGCGGCAGCGGAGGCCGGTCCTCTTCGGTATGCCTCGGCGCACGTTCGAGCCGCCAGAAGACGAGGACGAACGCCAACAGGATCAGGAAGCCAACGGTAGCTAGCGCGCCATACGCCAACGCATTCGTGATGGCCATATCTAACTATCCCACGCCCCCAATTTTGGTCGCTACTGGCGGGGCGGGTAGCCCGGGGGGGCTTTGAGCCTATGGCAAAGCCCCCCCGGCCCGGCGGCCCGCTCGCAGGGGCGCGTGCTACGTTAGCGGCGTGCCTGACGCCATCCGCCGTCACTTCCCTCTCATGTTCCCGACGATGGCCGCCGTGAAGGCTTACACCGCGGGCATCCTCGTATCGGAGCCCGAGGCGACGATCGTCGGCCTAGAGCAAGTCGGCGACTGGTGGGCGGCGTGCCTCTCGACACCGAAGCCGATCGGCCTGAATCGCGGGCTCGCGGTGCGCGAGGTACCCGGCCGCCGATGGACTGCTCCCACGACCTAGCTCGCCGCCTCCGCGGCTAGCACCCGGCCCACGCGAGAACTAGGCCAGGGCTAGTGCTCGGGCCGCCCGTACGAGGCACCACAGGCTCGCCGGGGGCGTTCCTAGCCCCGTTGGAGCACCGGGGAGCGCAATGATGGACTTACCTAGAGCGGGAGGATTGATACCGAGTCCCGTAGAGCGTAGGGGCGGGCTGCGACTTAGCTGGAGCG
>DASZJM010000491.1:0-16346 GCA_035948165.1 Candidatus Methylomirabilota bacterium | reverse complement strand
GCCCGGGCCGCCTTCGCTGCCCTCTGGCCCAAGCTCGCGCGGCGGGGGGAAAAGGCCTGGCGTAAGGGTTGGGCCGACACGGCCCGCGCGACCCCGTAGTTGCAGGTCCTGGAGTTGCCCAGGAGCCTCCTGTGCGCTCGGTCGGTGCTACTGACCAAGTTCCGGCGTTACTTCTCTTACCCTTCGATCTGGAGTCCAAGTCCCAGTTTCTCGGGGACTGTCTCGCTAGAGTCTCAGCTCTTGAGACTCAAGTTGCCGCGAGGAACGCGCGGCAGCTGAAGGGGACTGAAATCCCAGCCGAATTTGAATCCCGGGAGGTGATGTATTGAGTCAACATCGTGCAACTAAGTGATCGGATTGAGAAAGCGCGTGGCGGAGAGCAAACACGGGTTCGAATCCCGTTGGGGCCACCACCGTTTCGGGTGTCGTTCGTGCTTCAGTAGTCCGTCGCGGATGGTGCGATCGAAGGAACACGGCGCGCGGTACTCATAGAACCGCGCACCGTTTTCTTCTCGCGGCGTCAACGTCACGCGTTGCCCCCCGAGGAGCTTCCCGAGCATCTGCCGCGCCGCGGCCGGATGGCCGCGTAGCATCGCCTTCCAGTCGCCGAGCCGGGCGCGGAGCTGCGCCTCGAACCGCGCGAGCTCGGCGGTCGTGACCTCGGCCAAGCGCGCGCGCCCGGAGAGGTCAGCCGGCCCTCGGGAAACCTGCCGCTGGGCGTGAGCTTGTCGATCGCGCGCCCCGGAGCACCTCCGCCCGCTTGGCAATCATCGCATCCCGCGAGATTCCCATCCTCGCGGCGAGCTGGTTGACCGCATCCGACCCGAGGGCGCTCTGGAACTGGCTCGCCGAGATGCTATGCACGGGGTCCGCTTGCCAACCGAGGGCCCCGGAGCTAGAGTCCACCCGGCGTCCGTTCCCTCCCTGTGATGCGGTAGTGCAGAACATTCCCAGACGCGCAGGTAGATCCCCCATGGAGGAGGATAAGCATGGGACCTGCATCGCAGTCGGTGGTCGCGAGTCCGGCGTCCGGCGCCCGATGGGTCCAACTGATGATCGGCATTGTCGGGATGGTTGCGATCGCCAACCTCCAGTACGGTTGGACGCTCTTCGTCAACCCCATTGACAGCAAGTTTCATTGGGGGAAAGCCGCCATTCAGGTCGCGTTCACCGTGTTTGTCTTGGCTGAGACCTGGCTGGTGCCGGTCGAGGGCTACCTTGTGGACCGGTTCGGCCCTCGATGGATCGTGGCCATCGGAGGCCTCCTGGTCGGGGCAGCGTGGTGGATCAACTCGGGAGCCAGTTCCCTCGTCATGCTGTACATGGGCGGGCTGGTCGGTGGGGTGGGCGCGGGGATAGTCTACGGCACGAGCGTCGGCAACGCACTCAAGTGGTTCCCCGATCACCGCGGGCTGGCGGCTGGCCTCACCGCGGCGGCGTTTGGCGCGGGCTCGGCGCTCACCATCGTGCCGATCGCCAGCATGATCAACACGCATGGGTATGAGGCGGCCTTCGTGTACTTCGGGATCGGGCAGGGCCTCGTGGTCATCCTGTGCGCGCTATTCCTGCGCGCCCCCCGGGAGGGCGAGGTGCCCGACGTGGCCAAACCCAACGGCCCGCAGTCGAGCCGTGATTTCACGCCGCTGGAGATGCTGAAGACCGCCCCCTTCTGGCTCTTGTACGTGATGATGACGATGCTGGCCATGGGAGGGCTGATGGCGACGGCACAACTGGGGCCGATTGCCGTGGACTTCAACGTGGCCAAGGTCCCGGTGTCTCTATTCGGTCTCACGATGGCCGCCCTTCCCTTCGCGCTGTCGTTGGACCGCATCCTGAACGGCTTGACGCGCCCGTTCTTCGGCTGGGTCTCGGACCACATTGGGCGGGAGAACACCATGTTCATCGCCTTCGGGCTGGAGGGCCTGGGGATCTTGCTGCTGATCAACTTTGCCCACGTCCCGGTTCTCTTCGTCGTGTTCTCCGGTTTGGTGTTCTTCGCCTGGGGCGAGATCTACAGCCTGTTCCCCGCCATGTGCGGCGACCTGTTTGGTCAGAAGTTTGCCACCGCGAACTACGGCCTGCTCTACACGGCCAAGGGCACGGCGTCGCTGCTCGTCCCCCTGGGGAACGTCCTTCAGGCGGCCACCGGAAGCTGGATGCCCATTTTCATCGTGGCGATCGTGTTTGACTGGCTGGGTGCCCTGCTAGCCTTCTTCGTGTTGAAGCCGTTGCGCATCCGGTGGCTGTCCGGACAGGTTGGTGCTGCCGGATCGGTGGCTGCTCGGCCGGCGCCGCCTCGTCGTTGAGCGAGCCTCTTTCGGCGGCGTCGATTCGGTGCGCGCTGTCTCATGCTTGCTGGCCCAGGGACGCCGGGGAGTTGTACGGCGTCCCCGACGCCCCTGGAAACCCAGCTGCGGCAAGCGCGGAGGCTATGGGATGAACGCGAGATCTTCGGGGAGGGGCGGCACGATCGGGACTTCAAAAAATGGCGGGCCAGGGTCGGCAATGATGGTGCCGTCGGAGGCGAAGAACACGGCGATCTGCTGCTGAGCCGCCAGGGCGAAGCCGGCCACCGCGGGCACGTTAATGCGAGTGAGGAAGGTGTGCGGATTCTTGGGCGTCGCTGGATTGGCAGCAAAGGCCAGATCGTTTCGGAAGAACGTCGCTCGATCAGCCAGGTCCCCCGCTCTCAGGATCGCGGTCGTCGTTGGGTTGGGAACAGTTTCGTCGCCTCTCGCGAACTGGAAGATGACCGACTTTGCTTCCACATCATCAAGCGGCGCCCTCCGGATATGCGGTGCATAGGCGACTGGATTTCCGGATTGGGAGACCCATTCGCTGTTTTCCAACGCTTCTTGAATTGCGATGGCACCAGGTACGGTGTTGCTCACCGGGGGCTGATCCCGGAGAGGCAAATTCTCGTTGAAGGCAATGCCGCTGGGATCGGGGACGTTGATGAGAGATGGAATGCGGGATGCGAGCGCGATCCCGACCAGGGGCCGGAAGCCGCCGAGTCGGGCGACTTCGATAATGGAGCCACCCGCTACATTCGGCACCCCCACACGGACGCGGGGCTCGACCCCGAGAAAGATGGTGCCGTAGATGCCTCCAAAGGACTGCCCGAAGTAGTAGATGCGGGAGCGGTCGAGGTCCGCGACCCCATCGCCGTCTACATCGATGCCCACTTCGATGACGCGGACCAGCTGCATCAAGTCCACGACCGTCTGCCGAAGGCCATCGCGGCTTGAGATGATCGCCTGGGGCCCCACCGCGCTGACGCCTTCCGTGGAGTCGATGGTCCCATTTCCATCCAGGTCAATCCCCCGTCCACCGGCCGGCAGCGTGACCGAGCCACCACCCGCCTGACCGACGGTCAACGTGCCGGCCGGTCCGAACCCGTGCCCGACCACATTGATGGCGATCGTCGCAATCCCGTGGGCGGCCATCGTGGCGGCGACAACGTAGGGGCTATTGTTCTTGTTGTCCGTAAAGCCATGGCCGTAGATCGCGACCGGCCAACCCTTCGGAGGTTTCGGGCCTGCCGGCAGGACGAGGTTGAAGAAAATCTCGTTGGTTCCTTGCACCTGGGGGATCCCCGAGGCCGTTCCGATGGCCGGAATGAAGCGCTGAGCCGTCTCGTAATTCGGCGACCGATACTTCCCGAAGGCGATGGTGCTCACGGCCCCGGGGAAGAGGCCCAGGGCAGTGACCGGAACAGGAATCGCCGAAAGGGCGGGTCCCGTCGTCAGCTGGGCATTGAACGTAACGCCGGTCACACTGGGGAACGGGAACACCGTTCGCGCCCCAGACGGCCCAAGGAGGAAGTCGGCGGGTCCCGGGGTCGTCGCTTTGATCTGGTCCCGGATCTTCTCCAGAATGGCCGTCGCGCTCTGCGTCGTGAAAATGCTCGCAGCCACGATGTCCTTGCTTCGGATCCCGCGATGGCGGGCGACGGCTAAGGCTTGGAGGAGCGCCTTCCGGTAGTTTCTGAGCGTCTGGTCTCCAAAGTCGAGGTCGTGTCGAAAGCGCTGGAATGCCTCTGATGCCTCGACCGGTTTCCCGGTCTCATCTCGTACCCCTCGCGTGACGATCAGCGCATATCGAGTGTGCTGGTCGAGCAGCTCATCCGACTTCGCGTGGAGGGTGTTCGTGGCCGGATCCCAGACCACCTGGTTGATGCCCACCACTTTCTCGCCCGCGGGGCCCTCACGCCGCGTGTTCTCAAGGTTTATCAGGATCACCGTTTGACTCGAGACGGAGCTGGGGTCGATGGGCCCGTCGAAAGGGATCGAAAGTCTGGGCGAGAGATTGAAGCCATCCAGCGTGTTGAGGACGTCGAGATCGGCGCAGTCCGAGGGGCGGGCGCCGCAGTTGGGTTTGGGCAGTTGGACTTTGAGCCCGGTGAGCTGCCGTGGATCGGCGACGGTGAACCGGTCGCTGGGGAAGGGGTGTCCGGCCGGCACCTCAAGGTTGAAGAGCGCGTGGACCCCGGCCGCCAGCGCGAGGGAAGACCACAGAAGCAGAACAGGCACGGCGAAAAGAAGGGCGCGGCGAGCACAACGGGCCATGGCAGATCTCCTTTCCGAAAGCGTGGCGGGCCGTAGAGAGCGACTCAGTTGCCGCGGCGACTCTATGGGTCCGGCCTGAGAGATGTCAAGGGCACGAATCGCCCGCGCGTGGCGGGCCGACGAGTCCAGAACACCTCGGCGTTTCATCCTGGATCAACAGGTGAACGACGGTCGTAGGCGGTATCCCACCGAGGGCGCGGCGCGACCCGCCCGAATCTCGCGTCGGCTCGCTGCTCACGGGCGGGTCCCCGAACGCTGGTTGTCCGGACTGGGGGATCATCCGGAATCGTGATCCCTTTCACAATCGCTCGTCGGGCGTCGGTGCCCTGAGGCGATGAGAGTTCTGGGGGCGAGGCCGCGAGACGGGGACGGTCTCGGGGCGGGTGGAGTCGGTTGACGAGCGGTGGGTTGAGGCCGATAATCCCGACCCTCTACGATACGCTCGACCCTCGAGGGGTGAACGGTGACACATCGTCGCGCGCTGGGACGGCTTCTCATCGAGAGGGGAGTTATCAGCGAGGGGACGCTCGCCGAGGCGTTGACTCACGCGACGGAGCGGGGGCAACGGCTCGGAGAGGCGCTGGTGGCACTCGGGGCGGCAACGTCGGAAGAAATCCTCCGGGGCCTGGCTGCCCAGCATGGCCTGCCGTTCCGTTCGCGTGAAGAGCTGCCGTTGATGCCACCGATTGTGAAACTGCTGTCCCCCAAGTATCTCCGGCAATACGTGGCCTGCCCGATCGCCGTGGATGGGGCCACGGTGACGGTGGCGACCGCCGAACCCGCCAATCCGATGCTGGGCGATGATCTGCGCAAGACGCTGGGCAGCGCTGTCCAGCTCTGCGTGGCGCCGGCTGACGCGATCCTCGAGGCCATCGAGCGGGCCTACGGGGCCAACACCGCGCTCCAGAAGATTGTCGAAGGAATGGGAACGGCGCGACCAGACGCTGAGGGTGACCAGAGTGAGGATGTCAACCACCTCCGCGACCTGGCCTTCGAGGCCCCGGTGGTCCGTCTGGTCAATCTGCTCATCGACGGGGCGCTGGCCGCCGAGGCCTCGGACATCCACATCGAACCGTTCGAGGACAGTCTGCGCGTCCGCTATCGCATCGACGGGCTGCTCTACGATCAAGAAGCTCCGCCACGGCGCCTGCAGGCGGCGGTCACCTCCCGCATCAAGATCATGGCTGAGTTGAATATCGCCGAGCGCCGGCTACCCCAGGACGGCCGCATCCGCGTCTCGACGCAGGGGCGGCGCGTGGACATCCGCGTCTCGACCGTGCCCACCATTCACGGCGAGTCCATCGTGATGCGCCTGCTCGATCGCTCGTCGGTGTTTTTGCCGTTCGATCGGTTGGGGTTCTCGGCCCGAACCGCCGAGGCGTTCGAGGGGCTCATCCGGCGACCTCACGGCATCCTGCTCGTCACCGGGCCCACCGGCTCCGGCAAGACCACCACCCTCTATGCGGCGCTGGACAAGATCAATGCCCCGGACCGGAAGATCATCACCGTGGAAGATCCCGTGGAGTATCAGCTCAAGGGCGTCAACCAGATTCCAGTCAGGCCGAAGATCGGGCTCAGCTTCGCGAGCGGGCTCCGGCACATCGTGCGCCAGGACCCGGACGTGATCATGGTGGGGGAGATCCGCGACCTCGAGACCGCGGAGATCGCCATCCAGGCGGCGCTCACGGGGCATCTGGTCTTCTCCACGCTCCACACCAACGATGCGCCGGGTGCCGTGACCAGATTGCAAGACATGGGATGCGAACCGTACCTGGTGTCCTCGGTGCTAAACGGTGTCCTGGCCCAACGCCTGGTCCGGCGCATCTGCCTGGCCTGCCGGGCGCCCGATCACCCGGAGCCGGCTGATCTCCTGGCCATCGGGGTCACCGACGCATCCGACGTGCAGCTCTTCCGGGGGAAGGGCTGTGATGAATGCCGCGGCACCGGGTACCGCGGCCGGATCGGGATCTACGAGCTGTTCCGGCTCACCGAAGAGGGGCGGAGCCTCATCGTGCGGAAGGTGCCGGCCGGCGAGCTCCGCCGCCACGCTGTCGAGCAGGGCATGGTGATGCTCCGGGCGGACGGCTGGGCGCGGGCCTGTGCCGGCATGACCACGGTGGAAGAGATCCTGCGGGTCACTCAGGAAGATACCTAGCGTGACCGTCTTCGGGTACCGAGCGGCCGACCAGCGAGGCCAGACCATCGACGGGGTCATGGAGGCCCCCGACGCGCAGGCGGTGGTCGAGCGCTTGCAACGTGACGCTTATTTCCCGATCGCAGTGGCCCCCCAGGATCAGCCGCGCCGGCTCCTGAGCGTTGGCTGGCCGCACCTGAGGCTCCGCCGCGTGGCGAGCCGCGACTTGGTGACCCTGACGCAGCAGCTCGCCACCCTGGTCGAGGCCGGCCTGCCGCTCGACCGCGCACTGGCCATCCAGGCGGAGCTGGCGCCCAATGCCCGCTTGCGGGCCATCATGGGCGACCTGCTGCGCAGCGTCCGGGGCGGCTCCTCCTTCGGCGAGGCGCTGGCCAAGCACCACCCGCGTCCCTTCTCGCGGCTCTACATCAATATGGTTCGGGCCGGCGAGAAGGGTGGGGTCCTCGAGGCCACGCTTCGGCGCCTCGCCGAGTTCCTTGAAGAGGCCCAGGAGTTTCGCGACGCCCTGATCTCCGCGCTCATCTACCCCGTGCTGCTCACGACGGTGGGCGCCGGAGCGGTCATCTTCCTGATGACCTTTGTCATCCCGCGCTTCGCGAGCATCTTCAAGGATCTTGGGGCGACGGTCCCGCTGCCCACCCTGATGCTCCTCAAGATGAGTGGCGCACTCGGGCGTTTCTGGTGGGTGCTGGCCGTGGTGGGCGTGGCCGTGACGCTCGGGGCGCGCGTCGCCCTGTCCACCCCCGAAGGTCGGCTCAAGGCGGATCGCCTGTTGCTGAGGCTACCCCTGATCGGGGACGTCATCGTCAAGACTGAGATCGCGCGCTTCACCCGGATCCTGGGCACGCTGCTCCAGAGCGGTGTGGCGATGATCCCGGGTTTGGCGGTGGTCAGGGAGATGCTGGGGAACCAAGTGCTCGCGCGGGCCGTCGACGGGCTCACCGCGGGAGTCAAGCGGGGCGCCGGCCCCGCCCAGCCGATGAGCGACTCCGGCGTCTTTCCCCCGCTGGCCGTTCACATGGTGCGGGTGGGAGAGGAGACCGGCCGGCTCGAGGATCTCCTGTTGAAGGTGGGCTCCACCTTCGAGGCCGATACGCGGCGGACGGTCAAGCGCCTCATCGCGCTGGCCGAGCCCGCCATCATCTTGGTCATGGGCCTGGTGGTCGGCTTCATCGTGGTGGCCATGCTGATGGCCATTCTCTCGGTCACGGATATTCCGATATGAGAGGAGATCGAGCCGTGTCGACTCGAGCAGTATGGCGTCGCGTCGCCCGCGCCCTGCCGATGGACCAGAGGGGCTTTTCACTCATCGAGCTCTTGGTGGTGATCATTATCCTGGGTCTCCTCGCCGGCCTCGTGGGCCCGCGTCTCTTCGGGCGAGTCGGCCAGAGCAAGCAGGTCGCGGCCCGGGCGCAGATCGAGCTGTTCGGCGCGGCGCTCGACCAGTACCGGTTGGATGTTGGCGGCTATCCGCCCTCGTCGGTTGGCCTCTACGCGCTCGTGCAGAACCCCAATGCCCCGAACTGGAATGGCCCCTATCTCAAAAAGAACTTCGTGCCGCAGGATCCCTGGGGCAGTCCGTATCAGTACAAGTGCTGCCCGGGAGACCACGGAGACTACGACATCTGGACGCTCGGGGCCGACGGAGCGCCGGGCGGTGAGGGCGAGAACGCCGACGTGACGTCGTGGGCGACGAAGTGAAGCGCGGCTACACGCTGATCGAGGTCGTCGTGGTGCTGGTGGTGCTGGCCGTGGCCGCCGGCGTTGTCGTCCCGGCGGCGGGCCAGGTGGCGGACGCGGTGCGGATCCGGGCCCAGGTCTCCGGCGTGGCGTCCTTCCTGCGTTTTGCGCGCGAGCAGGCCGTGACCCAGCACCGAGCGTACGAGGTCCAGCTCGATCCGGAAGCGCACGCGCTGGTCCTGAGAGCTGGCGATGGCGCCGGGGCGGGGGCGGTACTGGCGACCAGGGCGCTCGCGCCGACCGTCCGGCTCGAGACCGACCGGCCGCTCGGCCGCGGCATCACCTTTTATCCCCACGGGCTTTCGAGTGGCGGGCGCCTCCGCATCGCGACAGCGGCCCGACAGGTCTACGTGATCACGGTGGATGTGCTGACCGGGCGTGTGAAGTCGGAGCGGGGCGCCTCGTGAGGCGCGGCTTCACCCTGCTGGAGGTGCTGGTGGCCATGGCGATCCTTGGGCTCGCCGTCGTCACGCTGATACAGCTGGCCTCCCAGGGCCTCCGGCTCGTCAAGGCGTCGGGGGATCACCAGGAGGCCGTACGGCTCGCTGATCGCCTGGCCCGCGAGGTCGCGAGCCCGAGCGAGGGTGTCGAGACGGGACGGGAAGGCGTCTACGCGTGGGAGCGGCGGATGACGCTCGTGTCGCTGCCACCGGAGCTCAAGCCGCCCACCGGGAAGGCGTCGCGGCTGTTTCGACTCTCGGTGGCCATCCGCTGGAGCTCCAATGGAGGACTGGACCTCACCACCCTCCTCGCGGCCCCTCCAGCGCAGGCCGGGGTCCGGCGATGAGTTCAAGGGGCGCGCGCGGCTTCACGTTGCTGGAGCTGGTGCTGGCGCTCGCCATCGTCGGCGCGCTGCTCGTGATCATGTTCGGCGGACTGCGTGTCGCCCTCGCCGCGTGGACGGTCGGCGAGCGTCGGACGGACGTCTTGGAGCATGAGCGGGGCCTCGTCCAGCTGCTGTCGCGATCCGTCTCCGCGACCTATCCCTACCAGGCGGAGGACGCCGGGGCGGACCAGGGCCGGATCCTCTTCCACGGGGAGCCGACCCAGCTTTCGTTCGTGACGCTCGAGCCACCAATGCCATCTCCGGTGCCTATCGCGTTCACGGCCGTCACGATCACGCAAGACGCGGTGGCGGGCTTGGTCATTCGGCAACAGGTGCTGCCGAATCGAGCCGCGTTCGAGTTGGCCCAGCCCGTGGTGTCCGATGCCGCGGTGGCGGCGGTGCGCTTCCGCTACCAGGATCCCGAGAGCGGGGAATGGCGCCAGCGCTGGGATGCGGACAGCGAGGAGGACCTGCCCCGGGCGCTCGAGATCCGGCTCGCCACCGCGATCCAGGGTCGTCTCGTTGAGGAACCCGTGCTCATCGTGCCGATCCGGGCGGTCCGGCCATGAAGGCCGAGCGCGGGTTCGCGCTGCTCGCCGTCATCCTGGTTCTGAGCCTGCTGGCGGTGGTCGTGACGGAATTCGGTCTCTCGATGCGGCTCGAGGCATCTATGGTGCGCTCGTACCGAGCCGGGGTGCTCGCCACCTATCTGGCCGAGGCGGGCGTACATCAGGCGATCACCGAGGTCCTGAGCCAGGCCGAGATCTCCGCCGTGGATGGGAACGGTCTCCTGGCCTTCTATCGGGCCGGGTCCGCCCCGGCGGTCCCGCAGAAGGTGCCACCGCTCCCTCGCTCGCGGGTACCCCTCGGCCCCGGTGAGTTTTCGTACCGGATCACCGATGAGGAAGGCAGGCTCGATCTCAACAGCGGCTCCCCGGACCGCATCAACCGGCTGCTCTCCGCTCTGGGGGTGGAGCGGGGCGAGCGCGACATCATCGGTGATTCGCTGCAGGACTGGAAAGATGCGGACGATGCGCATCGAACCAACGGCGCCGAGAGCGACGATTACTATCTCAAGCTCCCGGTGCCCTACCGGGCCCGTAACGGCCCGCTGCAGGATGCGACCGAGCTGCTCCAGGTGCGCGGGGTGAGCCGCGAGCTCTACCAGGGGAGTGGGGAGCGCCCGGGCTTGCGCGACCTGGTCACCGTCTTCGCGCGCGACACCGTGAACATGAACACGGCACCGCCTCAGGTCCTCAAAGCCTTGGGTCTGTCTGATGCCGAGGTGACCGTGGTCACACAGACTCGCGAGCGTCTGCCGTACCGGGTCGTCCCGGGGCCCTTTGTCGGCCGGCGGCTCGGCATCTCCAGCGCGACCTTCCGCGTCGAGTCGGAGGGCGTGATCGCAGGCGAGGGGAGGGTCCGGATCGTCGCGATCATCCGACGCGGCGGGACCGGGGTGGTCACGGCGGAGCCCCTAGGTGTCTCCATCCTCTCCTGGCGCTCGGCCGACGCTGATCCCTCATGATTCCGCGCGTGGGATGCCTCGCGCACGACGGCGGCCTGACCATCACCGTCACGGACGGCCGCGACCACATCGAGACCCGCACGCTGGAGGTGAACGAGAGCCTGGCGGGCGCGCTCAAGGCCGTGATGGACGCGCACGCGCGCTGGGCGGGGCGGGTGCGACTCGGGCTCGACCGATCGCTGGTCACCGTGAAGCTGCTGGAGTTGCCCCGGACGGCTCCTGCCGAGCTGGTTCAGATGGTGAGCTTCGAGCTCGAGCGGCACCTGCCATTTCCGGTCGAGGACGCCGTGTCGGCCTTTCGGCCGCTGTCGCCTCGCGGAGAGGGGCCCGTACGGGTGCTGGTGGCGGCCTGTGAGCGGCGGGTGGTTGAGGGGCCGCTCAGGTATCTCGACGCGGCGGGGCGCAAACCCATGGCGATCTCGGTGGCCTGTCACGACCTGCCAACGCTGGTGCCGCGGGCGGCGCTGATGAAGCGCGTGGTCTGGGTCCATGCGTGGCGGGGTAACCTCGATGTCCTCCTGATGGCGGACGGCGACGTGTGCCTGAGTCGGCGGGTGGTGGCCAGTGATTCGAGCGAGCTGGCCGCGGAGATCCGCCGCAGCTTGCCACTCGTGGGCTGGCCGGACGGCGCGACGCTCTGGATGTCGGGCGAGGTGAGCGAGGCGTGGCGGATGGCGCCCGAGCTGGCCGAGCTCGGCCCGGTGTCGGACCCGCCGTTTGCGCGGGACACCGCTCGGCTCATCACCTCGCTGCCCCGCGACGAGCAAGGCACGACGCTCCTGGCCCTAGCGGTGGCGCTGGGCTCTCGGAGTCCCGCGCTCAACCTGCTCGCCCACGAGCGTCGGCCGTGGAGCTTGACGCGTAAGCAGCTGGTCACCGTCGGTATGGTCGTCGTCACGGGACTCCTCGGGATCGGGTTGCTCTGGGCGCAGGCCGTCGAGCAGCAGCGCTATCTCGCCCGCCTCACGGCCGAAATTCAGCGTCTCGATCCCGAGGTGAAGACGGTCGAGCGGATGGCGACCGAGGCCGCGGGAAAGGCGAAACTCGTGGGCACCCTGCGATCGGCCCGAACAGAGTCCGTCCGGGCGCTGCCGGTGCTCCAGGATCTCACGCAGATCCTGCCGACCGATGCCTGGCTGCAGAGCGTCAGCATGGATCGGCAAGGCGTGGAGCTCACGGGTCAGGCCAACGCGGCGGGCCAGCTCATCCCGCTCCTCGAGAACTCGCCGTGGCTCGAGCGTGTCGAGTTCACGTCGCCGGTCACCCGAGGTCAGGACAAGGAGCAGTTCCGGATCAAGGCGGCCTGGGAGCGCCCGGCCAGCGCCGGGTCGGCTCGCTAGTGGCCGCGCTCAACTCGAGAGAGCGGGCGCTGATCGTCTTTGGAATCGCCGCCACCCTTGCGGTGGGAGGGTACCTGTATGTCGTCGAGCCGCTCATCGTGTGGCAGCGCGAGCTGCGAGAGGTCGTCCCCGCCCGAGAGGCCACGCTCGAGCGCCGGCGATTGCTAGTCGCCCAACGCGACCGCGTGCGCGCCCAGCTCGAAGCGGCCACGCGGCACTTCGAGGACGAAACTTCCCGCCTCTTGCCAGGACCCACAGCTCCGCTCGCCGCTTCCGCCCTCCAAAAGCTGGTGAAGGACGTGGCGGTCGGGGCGAACGTGGATGTGCGAAGCCAGCGGGTATTGCCCCCGGCGGACCTCGCCGGTCTCCAGGAAATACCTATTGAGCTGACCGTCTCCGGGCGCATTCGCGACACCGTTGCGCTGCTCCAGCGCCTGGATCAGGCGCCGAAGCTCCTGACGATCAAAGATCTGAAGATCCGGGTGAATGGCGCGGGGCCCTCCCCCGACCTGCTCTCGACGCTGACCGTCGCCGGGTATCTCGTGCCCGGGGCACCGGCGGATCCGCTCGAGCCAGCTGGGCGTTCCGCGGCGAAGAGCACCCCGGCACCGTCCGGGGACGACTGATCCATGCGGCGACGATGACGAGGGATCCCGCCATGCGCTTCGAGGCCACTATCGTGTCCCTTGTTCTCCTCCTGACCGCGTGCACCACCATGACGCCGTCCCCCACGCCAACGCCGACGCGGGTGGAGGTGAGCACTCAGGCGACCGCGGCGCCGCCCGCGCCCGCCCCGCCCCTCACGACCGAGTCTCAGAGTCCCGGGGCACCGCCGGCCCCACCCGCACCGCTCCCGCCGTCCGAACCAGCCGCCGAGACTCCCGCGAGTCGGGTGCTCGATGTCGCGCCGCCCCCACCGCCGTCGGCCGCCTCGCGGCCGATCGTCCTGAACTTCGACAATGCCGACGTCGAAGTCGTCATTCAATCCGTGGCCGAGATCGTCGGGTTCAACTATGTGCTCGGACCTAACGTTCGAGGTCGGAAGGTGACGGTTCAGACCGTGGGGAAGATCGCCACCGATGACGCGTTCAACGTGCTGCTCACTATCTTGGATGTCAATGGGCTCGCGGCCGTGCGCACGGGGAATCTCTATCGGATCATCACGCGGGAAGGGGTGTCCCAGGTCCCCCTCAAGACCGTCGTCGGCCGCGCCGCCGATCCCCGAGCCGGTGACGCCGAGATCCTGACGCAGATCGTGAAGCTCGAGTACATCAGGGCCGTCGATGCGGCCAATCTGCTGCGGCCCTTCGTGCCGGCCCAAGGCGCCGTGACAGCGCATCCGGAGACGAACCTGCTCATCTTGACCGACAACGGTGCCAACATTCGGCGGCTCCTCGAGATCGTCAACCTGATCGATGTGGAGGTGGCGCTGGACGACTTGCAAGTCATTCCGATCAAGCACGCCGATGCGCAGGAGCTGGCTCAGATCCTCTCGCAGCTCTTCACGGTAGGGCGCGTGGCCGGCGCCGCCGGGGCGCTCACGGTTCCATCGCCGGGCCTGTTCCAGGCCGCGCCCGGACCGGCGTCCCCGGCGCCGCCGGTTACCGGTCTCGCCGCGGTGCCGGGGCAGCCGCGGGTGCCGCTGATCGTGGCCGATCGTCGTTCGAATTCGCTGGTCATCTATGCTGGCCGCCAGGAGAGGGAGACCATTCGCCGCTTCGTCGAGAAACTCGACGTGGACATCTACGGCGGTCAGCGTGTGTTCATCTACTTCGCCGAGAACACCAAGGCCAGGGAGCTCGCCATCACGCTCGACGACATCTACGGTCGCGGCGGGCGAAGCCCGAGCACTGCGGCCCGCCAGACTTCGGGGACCGCCGGCGGCCCGCCGAGTTACAACCCCCCGCCTTACAGCCCCTCGCCTTACAGCCCCTCGCTCCCACCCTCGCCATTCTCCGGGGGCGCCATCCCCGGCGGTCTCGGACTGCAGGTCGAAGGCGTGCCGCGGACCGCCGACATCCGGTTCGTCGCCGACGAGGTGACCAACGCGGTCATCGTCACGACCTATCCTCGTCTCTGGAAGGAGATCGAAGATACCATCAAAAAGCTCGATAGGATGGCACGGCAGGTCCTGATCGGCGTCTTGGCGGCCGAGGTGACCCTGACCGATGACACTAAACTGGGCATCGAGTGGGCCGTGCGGAGCGGCCGCTTCGACGTCAACTCGTCGCCCTCCGGGACCTTGCCCGGGCGGCCGCTGACCTCGCTGATTCCGCTCGGTGGGCCGGTCGCAGCGGGACTCAACTTCTTCACGTTTGCGACCGACAAGTTCCTGGCCGCGCTGAACGCCTTGGCGAGCGAGAACAAGGTCAATGTTCTGTCGAGTCCGACCATCATGACGGCGGAGAACAAGAAGGCCATCATCAACGTGTCGACCTCGGTGCCGATCGTCACGTCACAGCAGGTCCCGGTGGCGACGGGCGGCATTACCGGCAATTCCATCACCCAGACCGTCGAGTACAAGGACATCGGCATCATCCTGACCGTGACGCCACGGATCGGCGAGCAGGGGACGGTGGCCCTCGACGTCAAGCAGGAGGTCAACGACGTCGGGCCGACCCAGCCCCCGCCCATCAACTCGCCGACCTTCATCAAGCGGGAGGCGGAGACCTCGGTGGTCCTGGTGAACAACCAGACCTTGGTGCTCGGGGGGCTGATCCAGAACCGGCGAACGCGAATCCGGATCGGCGTCCCGTGGTTCATGGATATCCCGATTCTCGGGTACCTGTTCGGCTCGAACGAGTGGAAGACCGAGAAGACGGAGCTCCTGCTGCTGATCACGCCGCGGGTGGTGGGAACGGCCTTGGACGCTGCACGCATCACGGATCAGATGCGGCGCCTCACGCCGACGCTCGAGGACACGTTGCATCAGGCGCCCCCGCCGCCGCCGCCCACGACACAACCACAGTAGCGCCACCCGCCGGGACCTGGGGCGGCCCGTGTCAGGTCTTGAGACCGGTCACCTAGCGGCCGCTTGTCGATCGCGGCCGCGGCGGAACGTTGCTGTAGACCCGGCTTCCCTCGGAGTCCTCATAGCGATACATCGGCTGCGGCGTGCGGCTCAGCCCGACCCCTCCCAACACTCGCTGGACGTATTGTTGAGTTTCCGGATAGGGAGGGAGCCCATTGTAGGCATCGACGGCCTTCTCGCCCGCATTGTAGGCCGCAACGGCCAGGGACAAATCACCCGCATATCGGTCGAGTAAGTAGCGCAAATGCCGCACGCCCCCCGCAATGTTCTCGAGGGGGTGGTACGCGTCGCGTATCCCGAGCGCGGCCGCGGTCTGGGGCATCAGCTGCATCAGCCCGCGCGCCCCTTTGCTGGACACCGCTCGCGGGTCGAAGGCGGATTCGGCGGCGATCACCGACCGAACGAGCGTCGCGTCCACGTCGTATGCGGCGGAAATCTGTTCGATTGCAGCAAGGTACGGGCCCGGGGCTGCAGCCTGGTTGCTCGCCGCGACCGAAGCGCCGGCGAACGATCGCGGATCTCGAGCATGCAGTCGCGGTGGAACATTCGTGATGTGCAGGGCCCCCTCCGCATCGAGGAACCGATAGGGGCCCTCTGCCGCGGCCTCCTGGAGCCGGAGGGCGGCCGTGAGCAGTAGCACACCAACAAGGGCAATCCTCGGGCCCATGGCGCGGACGAGCATACCGGGAAGATGATTCGGACGCCAGAGAGCTCCCGGCCCGCGGCGGCGAGAGCCCGGGCGTCGCACAGCCAGCCCGGACCCTCCGCCGCCTTGGGGTGCCCTAGTGGTCGTCCTCCTGCGAGGTGCCGTAGACTGCGATACACCCCGTTAGGCAGTTGGGGAAGGCGTTGTTGGCCGGCAACGGCACGAAGATGTGGTTGTTGTTGGGATTGACAGCCACCGAGTGCGCCGTCCCGGCGGGATGCACGGGGTTGGGCGCGGTTCCCGCCGCCACGTTAATCGTCGGAACCAGCTGGATCAGCGTTCGCCTCTCCGCGTCGATGACACCGAGGACGGGGCCCAGTGGGTTGTTGCGGGAGGCGGTGTAGTAGTGCCCGTCGCCGCTGTTGAACCAGACTTCGTCGGATCCTCCAACTCCCCGGACCGTCGCATCGATCTGGCCGGTGTCCGCGTCCATGACAATTTGCGTGGGGGCC
>DASZJM010000490.1:0-12090 GCA_035948165.1 Candidatus Methylomirabilota bacterium | reverse complement strand
GTAGCTTGGTGCGTGCTATCTGGCGTGAATCGGCGTAAATTGGCCATTATTCGGCGCCCTCAACCTTCAAGGGCAAGTAAGGCATCCGGAGGACTCCATGGCGTCAGATCTCTACGACCTGGGCGACAAGCCGCCGCTGGGTGAGGTGCCGAAGCACATGCACGCGTTCGCGGTCCGGCAGAGCCGCTTTGGCCAGCCTCGCGACGCGTGGAAGCGCGAGGTGCTGCCCACCCCCACCATCGGCCCCGACGAGGTGCTGGTCTACGTGATGGCCTCGGGCATCAACTACAACAACGTGTGGGCCGCGCTCGGCCAGCCGCTCGACGTCATCGCGGAGCGTCTCAAGATGGGCGAGCCCGAGGACTTCCACGCGGGGGGCAGCGACTGCTCGGGCATCGTGTGGGCCACCGGCAAGGACGTGAAGAACGTCAAGGTCGGCGACGAGGTCATCGTGCACAGCGGCTGGTGGCGGCCCGACGACCCGTGGGTGCTCTCCGGCAAGGACCCGATGCTCGCCGAGTCGACGCGGATCTGGGGCTACCAGACCAACTACGGGAGCTACTGCCAGTTCGCGCGCGCCCAGGGCCACCAGTGCATCGCCAAGCCGAAGCGCCTCACCTGGGAGGCGGCGGGCTGCTTCCTGCTCTGCGCCTCCACCGCCTACCGCATGCTGATGGGCTGGGAGCCGCACACCGTCGAGAAGGGCGACGCGGTGCTGGTGTGGGGCGCCACCGGCGGCCTCGGCAGCCTGGCGCTCGAGATCGTGCGCGCGCAGGGCGGCCGCGCGGTCGCGGTGGTCTCCGACGACGCGAAGAAGAAGTTCTGCATGGAGCACGGCGCGGTCGGAGTGATCAACCGCTCCCAGTTCGACCACTGGGGCGTGATGCCCGACACGAAGGACGGGAAGGCCTACGGCAACTGGGCCAAGGGGGCGCGGGCCTTCGGCAAGGCGGTCTGGGACGCGCTGGGAGAGCGCACCAGCCCCCGCATCGTCTTCGAGCACCCGGGCGAGGCCACCCTGCCGACCTCGGAGTTCGTGTGCGCCACCGGCGGCATGATCGTGATCTGCGCGGGCACCACCGGCTACAACGTGACGCTCGACCTGCGCTACCACTGGATGCGGCAGAAGCGCTTCCAGGGCAGCCACCTCTCGAACGATCAGCAGGCGCTGGCGGTGACGAAGCTGGTCGACGCGGGCAAGGTCGATCCGTGCCTCTCGCAGACCTACCGCTTCGACGAGCTGCCCGAGTGCCACCAGCTCATGCTGGACAACAAGCACCCGTACGGGAACATGGCGGTGCTGGTGAACGCGCCCAAGACCGGGCTGGGAGCGTCCTGATCCGCGCGCCCGCATGAAGGCCCTCGCGTTCCAGGAGCACGGCGGGCTCGACAAGCTCCGGTACCAGGACGTGGCCGACCCGAAGATCGGGGACGGCGACGTCCTCGTGCGCGTCCGCGCCGCGGCACTGAATCACCTCGATCTGTTCGTCCGAGAAGGCCTGCCCGGCCTCACCCTGCCGATGCCGTTCTGGACCGGCTGCGACATCGCGGGCGACGTGGCGGAGGTGGGCGCGGCGGTGCGGGACGTGAAGGTGGGCGAGCGCGTCGCGGTGAACCCGAACCTCTACGACGGCCGCTGCGAGTACTGCCTCCGCGGCGAGCACAGCCTGTGCGTGCGCTACGGCATCCTGGGCGAGCACACCCACGGCGGGCTGGCCGAGTACGTGAAGGTGGAGGCGCGGCACGTGATCCGGCTGCCCGAGGCGATCCGCTACGAGGACGCGGCCGCGTTCGTCCTCGTCAACATGACCGCGTGGCGCATGCTGGTCACCCAGGCCCGGCTGCGCGCGGGCGAGGATCTCCTGATCCTGGGCGTGGGCGGCGGAGTCTCCTCCACCGCGGTGCAGATCGGCAAGCTCTGCGGAGCGCGGGTGTGGGTCACCTCGTCGAGCGACGAGAAGCTCGAGCGGGCGCGGGCCCTGGGCGCGGACGAGTGCATCAACTACGCGAAGCAGGACTGGGTGAAGGTGATCGGGGAGAAGACGGGGCGGCGCGGGGTGGACGTGGTGCTGGAGAACGTGGGGGCGGCCACCTGGAAGGGCGCGATCCGCACGGTGGCCAAGGGCGGGCGCATCGTCACGTGCGGGGCCACGTCGGGGCCCATCGCCGAGACCGACATCCGGCTCGTGTTCTGGAAACAGCTCTCGATCATCGGCTCCACCATGAGCAACGACGCCGAGTTCAACGCGGTCATGGGCCAGCTCTTCGCCGGACGCCTCCGGGCCATCGTGGACACCGTGATGCCGCTCCGCGAGGGCGTCGAGGCGCAGCGGCGGCTGGCGGAGGGCAAGCAGTTCGGCAAGATCGTCCTCACGCCCTGACCCCGACGCTTCCGAGCTTCCGGCTGGTCGTCATCGCGGACTGGTCGGCGGCCTCGACGAGGGGCCCCGCGAGGCCCGCGCGAGACCGCTGCTGGGTCGCGTGGGGCCGGGCCGGCGAGCGGCCGGCGCCGCGCTACTTCCGCACCCGCCGCGAGGCGGAGGCCTTCATCGCGGGCCTGCTCGCGGAGGAGCCCGGCGCCGCCCTCGTGGGGTTCGACTTCGCGTTCGGCTATCCGGCCGACGCGGGCCTCCCCGGTGGCCGCGCGCTCTGCGCCCGGCTGCATGGCCTGATCCGCGACGGGGCCGACGGCGCGAACAATCGGTTCGAGGTCGCGGGAATCCTGAACCGCGAGATCCAGGCCGCCTTCGGGGGAGGATTCGACGGGCCGTTCTGGGGGCACCCGGCGGGTCGCGCGTATCCGCACCTCTCCCCGACCCGGCCGCGGCCCTTCCCGCCGCGCATCAGCGACGGCCGGCTGATCGAGCGGCGGCTGGCGGCGCGACGCATCCAGAGCCCGTGGAAGCTCTTCACGCGCGCCTCGGTCGGCTCGCAGACCCTCGTGGGCCTGCCCGCGGTCCATCGCCTGCTCACCGATCCGGCGCTGGCGGCGCGCGGGCGGCTCTGGCCCTTCGAGACCGCGTGGGACGCGACGGTCGACGACGGGAGCATCGTGATCGCCGAGCTCTGGCCGAGCCTGGTGGACTGCCACGCCCAGCCCTATCCGATCAAGGATGCGTGCCAGGTCGCCGCGGTCCGGGACTGGGCGCTGGACTCGCCGGAGGCGCTCGCGCGGTCCCTCGCTCGTCCGAGCGATCTCACCGACGAGCAGGAGCGCGCCGCCCGCGAGGTCGAGGGCTGGATCGCGGGAAATGTATGAATGTAAGACCTGACCCCGGTCTGGTGATGATTGTGGCCGGGGTCACCGGGATCGTCACGTCGGTCACGATGATCGGGCCGCTGCTGGTGGACATCTCGCACGACCTGGGAGTCTCGGTCGGCCGGGCGGGCCTGCTGGCCGCGGCGGCCGGGGTGCCGCAGGCGCTGTTCTCGCCCTTCTCCGGCCTGCTGTCGGATCGGCTGGGCCGCAAGCCGCTGATCGTCACCGCGTTCGTCGTGGTGGGGCTGCTGAGCGCCGCCGCCGCGCTGGCGCCCAATTTCGCGGCGCTGGTGGTGGTGCGCTTCCTGGCCGGCCTCCTCGGCTCCCTCGCGCCCACGAGCCTCATGGCGTCGGTCGGCGACCTCTTCCCGCCCGAGCGACGCGCGCGGGCGATGGGCTGGTTCAACATGGGTTTCAGCTTCGCCGCGATCGGCGGGGTACCGATCATGGGCGCGGTCGGCGGCACGCTCGGCTGGCGCTGGGCCTTCGTGGCCATCGGCGTCGTGATGCTGGCGCTGGCCGGCTGTGTGTGGCGCTGGTTCCCGCGCATCGCGCCGACCGCCACCGGCACCAGCGTGCTGGCCACCTACCGGACGGTGTGGGGCGTGCCGCGCCTGATGAGCGTGCTCGCGGCGAACCTGCTGGAGCGCTCGCTCTTCGCCATGGTGGTGATCTTCCTCCCCGCCTTCGTGATGCTGAGCTTCCACCTGAGCGCGGCGGGCGTGGCCCCCGTGCTGGTGGTGGTCGCGATCGGGGCGATCACCGGCAACGTGGTCGGGGGGCGGCTCGGCGATCGATTCAGCAAGCCCGGCATCTTCGTGATCGCCCAGGTCGTCAGCGCGGGCCTCGGCCTCACCCTCTTCGGCGCCGGGCTCCCCTTCGCGCCGGTGGTGGCCCTCGCCACACTGCTGACCCTCTGCAACTCCGCGAGCCGCCCCGCCTTCCTCGCCTACAGCTCGGAGCTGGCGCCCCGTCAGCGCGGCGCGCTCCTCGGGCTCATCGCGCTCACCAACCAGGGCGGCTTCGTGATCGGCTCCGCGGTCGGCGCCGCCGCCATCGGCAGCGGCGGCTACACCGGCATGGCGCTCGCCGCCCTGGCCCAGGGCGTGCTCGCGGCCGGCTTCGCCCTGCCCCTGCTCAGGCGGACGCGCCTGAGGGACGTCAGCGCTTGAGCAGGAGGGCCAGGCCGGAGGTGAGCAGCAGCACGCGAATGACGATCTGGAACGTCCGCTGGGAAAGCCCGGTCTGGACGCGGCCGCCCACGTAGAGGCCGGCGCTCGCGATCGGGACGGCGGCCAGCAGGTACCCGAGCGTCTGGCCGCCGAAGAGCCCGGCCGCCGCGAACGCGGCGAGGCGCACCCCGCCGTCGATGAGGAAGTTCATGGCGAAGGTGGCGCGGAACGCGAGACGATCGAGCCCGCGCAGGTTCAGGTAGATCACGTAGAACGGCCCGCCGGTGCCGAAGAGGGTGCCGACCAGCCCGCCCAGGAGCCCGCAGTAGGTCGCGGCCGCGCGCGAGCCGCGCAGCTCGGGCAGCGGCAGCATCTGGTAGATCGCGTACACGATCACGAAGCCGCCCAGGATACGGGCCAGGATCGCGGTGCTCATCGTGGCCAGCACCCAGAGGCCGACCAGCACACCCACCACCATGAACGGGATCAGCCACAGCTGCTCGCGCCAGGCCACCGCCTCCACGTTCTTCACGCCTTGGCTCGCCGAGCCCAGGTAGTCGAGCGCGACCACGAGCGGCACCACCACCGTCACCGGCCACAGCAGGGTGAGGAGCGGCACCGCGATCAGACCGGAGCCGAAGCCGGCCATGCCCCGAACCCAATAGGCGAGGAGGAGGATCAGCGCGGAGTAGGCCGCGGTCTCAAGCGTGAGCGAGGGCACGAACTGGATCAGGCGGCGGGACGACCCTCGAGATGCCACGAGCCTTCGTCGCGGTTCCACAGGCGGAGCATGTGGCGGCCCCCGCCCTGCTGCGGAGTGCCCGCGTCCGTGAAGGCGGTGCGGCTGTGCGCGAACTGCCGGTTGTTGAGGTACTGCAGCTGGCCCCTCTCGATGCGGAACTCGACCCAGCTCGCCTCGTCGTCCACGATCGCACGCAGAGCTGCGAGGGCCTCGCGGCCCAGGTCGTCGAGCGCGGTGCCGGCGAGCCGGTGCCCGTTCACGATGTAGTCCTCGTAGTAGCGCGCGGCCAGCACGCCGCGTTCGTACTCGAACACCGGGTGCTCGCTGGCGCGGACGTCGTCGGGGGCGTGCTCACCCTGCCGGTCCCACGCGAACGGGGTGTAGAGGCGCGCGAGCAAGTCGGGGCGGCGGCGCCGGAGCATGTTGTGGGCGGTCACCAGGCTGGTGAAGCGGCTGAGCCCGCCCTCGAGCGCCGACTCGAGACAGAAGAGGCCGACGAAGTTGGGCGCCTTCCAGAGCCAGCCGCCGTCGGTGTGGAAGGGCTGGCCCAGGTTGGTCACCGAGCGGCGCACCCCGTAGCCCAGCGCCTGGCCGGTGTCCTTCACGTCGTAGAGGCGCGCGCCGGTGGCCTTCTGGGCGACGACCTGTCCGAGCATCGCGGCGAGCAGCCAGCCGATGGCCCGGTTCTCCTCCGTCTCGTAGCGCTCGACCGGGAAGCGGTCGACCACCGCGAGGCCGGTGTCGGTCTCGAGCTTCGCGCGCACCTCGGACATGAGATCGGAGCACGCCCGCAGGGAGAAAGCGGCGGGGGCCAGGCTCTCGACCGGCCGCGGGTCGCGCCGCAGCGAAGCCACCACCTGGTCGAGCTCGGCCACGCAGGTCTCGGAGACCGGGATCAGCCAGCGGTCGGGGGAGATGGTGTCGCGCGTCCACGCCTTCGGGCGCTCGATCTCCTCGGGCGGGAGGTGTTCCGTCAGCTGGTCGACACGCATCACGAGCCTCCTCGATGGCCGGAAGTGCCGCGGAGTATATCACGCGTGCTAGACTCGGAGCTCCAGGAGGTACCACCCATGCGCTCCTCCGGCGTCTGGCTCCCCGCGATCACCCCGTTCACGGACGGCGAGATCGACTACCTGGCCTACGAGCGCCTCATCGACCACTACGTGAAGCTGGGGGTCACCGGCGTGATCCCGCTCGGGACCACCGGCGAGAGCCCGACCATCGACGACGACGAGGCCGACCGCCTGATCGAGCGTACCGTCGTGGTGGTGGCGGGCCGCGTCCCGATCGTGGTGGGAGTCGGCGCCAACGACACGCGCAAGGCGGTGAAGGCGGTGAAGCGGCTCGAGCGCCACCCGGTGCAGGGCATCCTCTCGGTCTGCCCCTACTACAACCGGCCGAGCCAGGACGGCATGCGCGCGCACTTCACGTGCATCGCGGAGGCCACCGACCGGCCGATCCTGATCTACAACATCCCCTACCGCACCGGGGTGAACCTGACCAACGAGACGCTGCTGGAGCTGTCCCTGATCCCGAACATCGTGGGCGTGAAGGATTCGTCCGGCAGCATCGCGCAGTCGCTCGATCTGCTGCGCCGGCGGCCCCACGGCTTCGCGGTGCTCACCGGCGAGGACGCCTACTTCTACACGATGCTGGCCCACGGCGGCGACGGCGGCATCCTCGCCTCCGCCCACGTGGAGACCGCGCTGTTCCTCACCGTGTACGAGCGCATGGCCGCCAACGATCACCAGGGCGCCCGCAAGGCGTGGTCGCGGCTCGAGCCGCTGGTGCCGCTGCTGTTCAAGGAGCCGAACCCGATGCCGATCAAGCACTGCCTCTGGCGCCAGGGGCTGATCGGCTCCCCCGAGTGCCGCCTGCCGCTCACCCGCGTCTCCGACGCGCTCGGCGGCGAGCTCGACCGCGCCCTCGGGCGCTAGTACCAGCGGGGGTCGCCGGGCAGCACCGCGAGCGGCTGGCCGTCCACCTGGAGGACGCGCGGCCGGATGCTCGGCACCGCGCGGCCGTCGAGCGCGGCCAGGATCTCCGCGGTGCGCGTGCCCGCGGCCTGCAGCAGCTCCAGGTTCTTGATGGTGGGCAGGCGGAGGGTGATCTCCTTCGCCCGGAGCGCCGCGAAGGCCTCCGCCGCGGTGAGCCAGCGCAGCGCCACGATCTCGTGCCCGTCCACCTCCGGCTCCTGCTCCGGCGGGGCTAGGGTGGCGAAGAAACGGGTGTCGAAGCGGAGCGGCTGCTCCTCCGGCGTGATCCAGTGCGCGAAGTAGCGCAGGCGGTCGGTGGCGAGGGTCAGGCCTTCCTCGCGCAGCATCGTGAAGAAGGCGGGGTTGGCCGACTGGCAGGCCTTGCGGTGGGCCTCGAAGCGGGCGCGGTTGTCGGCGGTGAAGCGGATGAACTGACGACGCCGGTCGTAGGCCAGCAGCACCCCGACCTCCTCGAAGGCCTCCCGGATCGCCCCCACCCAGTAGCCCAGGGCCTGGCGGGGCGTCAGGTCGCCTCCCAGCCGGGCGCTCGCCTCCTCGGGGGTGAGGCCCGGGCAGAACCGCTCCACGTCGTCGGGGATATCGTCGGCCTCGACCTTGCCCCCCGCGAAGACGTAATCGCCCGCCGCGAACTTGCTGCGCCCGTGACGCTGGATCAGGAGGATCTCGGCGGGCCCCCCCGGCCGGTCGCGCAGGAGAACCAGGGTGGCCGCGGGCGAAGGAAGTGCAGGTGGGGTCATGGCGCATTTTGGCACGGTCCGCCGAGGCACCGCCGGGCAAAAAAAGGCACTTGTGGAGCCGGTGCGCCGATGGGACACTCGCCCCGTGCTGAGCCCGCACACCGCCATCACCCCCGCGCCGTCGGAGCATCGCCGGCATGCGCGGGTGGCGGCCTCGTGGCCGGTCACGGTCCAGACCGGCACTCGCCTCCTCCACCTGCACGCGGTAAACGTGAGCGCGCTCGGAGTCAAGGTCTCGCTCGACGAGCCGCTCCGGCGCGAGCCGCTCGAGGTCGGTCGCGCCGCGCAGCTGCGCATCGAGCCGCCGGGCGCGCCCGCGGTGGAGGTCGAGGCGATCGTGTGGCGCACGGACGAAGACGGGCCCGCGTTTTTCTTCATCGGCCCGCGCACGACCGCGTAGTCGGCCCACCCCTTTCCCCGAGGAGATCGCGATGGGTGCAGAAGCCAGGATCAAGGAGCTCGGCCTCACGCTGCCCGCCCCGCCCAAGCCCCTGGGCAACTATGTTCCGGGCGTTCGGGTCGGCAACCTGCTCTTCCTGTCCGGCCACGGGCCCATCCGCATCGAGGGCAACCCGAGCGCCCGTGGCAAGGTCGGGCGGGACCTCTCGACCGAGGACGCCTACAAGGTGGCGCGCGACGTCGGCCTGAACCTGCTCGGCTCCGCGCGCGCCCTCCTGGGGAGCCTCGACCGCGTGAAGCGGGTGGTCAAGGTGCTGGGCATGGTGAACGCGGTCGAGAGCTTCGGCGAGCAGCCCAAGGTCATCAACGGCTTCTCGGATCTCATGGTGGAGGTGTTCGGGGAGAACGGGCGCCACGCCCGCTCCGCGGTCGGCATGGGCTCGCTGCCCGCCGGCATTCCCGTCGAGATCGAGATGATCCTCGAGGTGAGCGCGCCCGCCCCCGCGAAGGCGCGCAAGCCCGCGCGGGCCGCCCGCGCGTCGGCCCGCAAGCCGAAGCGTCGCCGCTAGGCGGCGAAGAGCGGCGGGAGGACCTCGAGGGCCTCCGCGATCCGCGGGCCGTACCAGGACAGGAGCTTGCCGTCGACCAGGTGGATCTGCCCGTCGCGCACCGCGGGCAGGTCCGGATACGGGGCGAAGTCCTCGGCGTGGACGCGCCGGAAGCGATAGGGCTCGTCCGGGAGCAGGATCACCTCCACGTTCGCGGCCACCACCTGCTCCAGCGTGACCGCGGGATAGCGGGTGGCCTCGTCGCGGAAGACGTTGGCGCCGCCGGTCACCGCGAGCATGTCGTGGACGTAGGTGTCCCCGTTGATCGTCATGTAGGGCCGGCGCCAGATCGGGCAGAACACGCGGCGCGGCCGCCGCCCCGCGCCGGCGGCCCGCACCTCGTCGTAGCGCGCCCGGAGCGCGCGCTCGAGGGCACGCCCCCGCTCCCCCACCTCCAGCAGCTCGCCCAGCTCCCCCACCAGCCGGATGCCGTCGGCCACGGTGCGCGGGTACGTGACGTGGACCGGGATGCCCCAGGCCCGCAGCGTGTCGACGTGCTCGCGCACGTTCTCCTCCACGTTGGCGATGACGAGATCCGCTCCGAGATCGCGGATGACCTCGAGCTTGGGGTTCTTCTCTCCGCCGACCCGGGTCTTGGTGGCCACGCCCTCGGGCGGCTCGGTGCAGTAGATCGTGCAGCCGACCACGCGGTCACCCGCGCCGAGGGCGAACAGGATCTCGGTGATGCTGGGGATGAGGGAGACGATGCGCCGGGCCGGCACCGGCGGGGCTACAGCTTGGCGGCCTGCTCGGACAGACGCTCGACGAGCCCGATCAGCTCCTTCATGTGCTCGCGGAGCAACCCCTCGGCCGTCCGCGCGGCCTCGCCCTGCCCACCTTCGACCGCGTCCTCGAAGCTCGTGACGGCGACGCCGAACTCCCTCAGCAAGCGGCGCGTGGTGTCCTGCGACATGGTTGTAGGATATCATGCGCGCAACCCACGACATGGTCGGCGCCCTCGATCTCCTCTACCGCGCGTTCTATCGCGGCGTGCTGGCGCGGCTGCCGGAGCGCACCGCGGTCGCGATGGGCCAGTGGGGTCTGCGTCACCTGCCGCTCGATCGCCTCGCGATCTTCCGCAATCCCGATCCGCGGCTCGCGATCACCTTGGGCGGCGTGCGCCTCGCCAATCCGCTGATCCTCTCCTCGATGTACTACGACACCGCGATCCTGCGCCGCGCGATGGGCCTCGGGTGGGGCGCGGTCACCGCCAAGAGCATCACCCCCGGCCCGCGGCCCGGCCATCCCGAGCCGAACCTCGTGCGCATCCAGACCGCGGAGGGCCCGGGCCTCGTCAACTGCAACGGGTTCAAGAACCCCGGGCTCGACGCCTACCGGTCCGCCCTGGCCGCGCTGCCGCACCGCGTGCCGCTGATCGTGGCCGCCGCGGGCGAGTCCGCGGAGGACTACGTGCGGGTGGTGGCGGGCCTCCAGGAGTTCGGCGAGCTGGTCGAGCTCAACATCTCCTCGCCCAACACCAAGCTGGTCTACGGCTGGTCCACCCGGCCCGCCGAGCTGAAGGACGTGTTCCGGGCGGTGCGGGCCGCCACCGCCAAGCCGCTCATCGTGAAGATCTCGCCCGATTTCCGAGAGACCAACGAGGAGATCACGATCCCGGCCGCGCTCGACGCGGGGATCACCATCGTCAACTACGGCAATACCCGTCGCGTCGACGAGCCGCGGCTCTCGCAGCGGACCGGGGGTCTCTCGGGCCCGGCCCTCCTCGCGACCACGCTCGAGAACGTGCGCCGGGTGCGCGAGCGCTTCGGCGGCCGCCTGGAGCTCATCGCGACCGGGGGCATCGACACCCCCGACGCGGCGCGCCGGGCCCTCGACGCGGGCGCGACCGCGTGCGGGATCTTCACGGGTTTCATCACGCGAGGGCCGCTCTTGCCGCGCCGCATCCTCGATGCGCTCGCGAAGGCCCCGCGGAAATAACCCACAGGTTATCCACTTATCCACAGCCGTCCACAATCGCGAAAAACGCACGCTACGACGGGCTCCGAGAGGGGGGGCCTCGAAAAGTGACGCTCTGATCGTCCACCGCCGCGAGCCCCCGCATCGCATGCAGCATTCACGCAGGCTCACGCGCGCACCCGCGCCAAATTACGCTTTCATTGCGGCCAAACGAAGCCTTGACAGGGCACGGACCCATCCCTAAGGTTGCGTGGCGCGCGCGCAGTGCACCCTTCCGAGAAGGAGACGATCGCGTATGGAGGCCAGCCGGAAGCCACTGGCGAAGATCGAGGGCAGGAAGCGGATGCGGCTCAACGGTCTCACGGTGGCGTGGCGGGGCACGCCGAGTCTCGACGACTGGGTGGCCTACATCGTCACGGGCACGAAGTCCAAGAAACTGATCCTGGCGGACCACGCCTCGGAGCGGAAGGTGAAGGGCCTCCTGGCCCGCATCCAGTCGCTGTCGAAGAAGGAGGTCGAGAAGCTCGCCAAGGGCTAGCCAGAGGGCTAAGAGGCCCGGCCCGGGCCGGCCAGCGCCCCGCGCTGGGCCAGGCTGATGAACCGCTCGTGCCCGATGATGACGTGGTCGTGGATGCGGAGATCGAGCAGATCCGCGCACTCCACGAGCTGCCGGGTGAGCCGCAGGTCCTCCCGGCTCGGGGTCGGATCGCCTCTCGGGTGGTTGTGCAGCAGGATGATCGAGGCGGCCGACTCCAGGATGGCCGGCTTGAAGACCTCGCGCGGGTGGACCAGGCTCGCGGAGAGCGAGCCCTCCGAGATCACCACGTCGCGGAGCAGCCCGTTCTGGGCGTCCAGCAGCGCCACCCGGAAGACCTCCTTCTTGAGGTCCTCCATCAGCGGCCCGTAGCGGGCGAACACCTGCTCCGGGCTGCCCAGCACCACCCGCCCCTGCCCGTTGCGCGACCGCAACCGCCGGGTGATCTCGAACGCGGCGGCGAGCCGCACCGCCTTCACCGGCCCGATCCCGCGGACGGCAGCCAGCTCCGCGATCCCGCGGCCGGCCAGGCCGGAGAGCGACCCGTAGCGGCCCAGGAGCTCGCGCGCCATGTCCATCGCGCTGCAGCCGGCGAGCCCGGTGCCGAGCTGGATGGCGAGCAGCTCCGCGTCGGCGAGCGACTCCGGACCCTTGTGGTAGAGGCGCTCGCGGGGCCGGTCCTCCGCGGGCCATCGCCCGATACCGCCGCCCGCCCCGCCCATGC
>DASZJM010000489.1:0-9273 GCA_035948165.1 Candidatus Methylomirabilota bacterium | reverse complement strand
GACGATGAAGCCGCCGAGGGCGCCGAGGGGCTTGTTCCTGACGAACTGCCAGAGCGTGTACAGGACGGTCGCGCGCCGGGAAGGCTAGTAGCGGATCCGGGGGTCGAGGAAGGCGTAGAACGCGTCGACGACCAGGTTCATCAGGACGACCACGCTCACGATGAGCAGGTTCACCCCCTGGATGACCGGGTAGTCGCGCTGGTTGATCGCGTCGAAGAGGAAGCGGCCCATCCCGGGCAGGCCGAAGATGCTCTCGAAGATCACGGTCCCGCCCAGGATCTGGGCGACCTGGATGCCCAGCACCGTGATGACCGGGATCATCGCGTTCTTCAGGCTGTGCTTGAGCACCACCACGCGCTCGCGGAGGCCCTTCGCCCACGCGGTGCGCACGTAGTCCTGGCGCAGGACCTCGAGCAGCGTGCCGCGGGTGAGGCGCATGATCGCGGCGGCGGAGGCGATGCCGAGGATGAACGCGGGCAACAGGAACTGGGCGAAGTGGGCCCAGGGGTTGACGGTAAACGCGGTGAACTGGATGGGCGGGCTCCAGCCCCACCAGATCGCGGGGAGGAGCACGCAGAGGGTGGCGATCCAGAAGCCGGGCACCGAGAGGCCGAGGATGGCCAGGCTGCGCATCGCGTAGTCCGCGAGGGTATCCTGGCGGATGGCGGCGAGCACCCCGATCGGCACCGAGATGACGATCGCGAAGGCGAGCGCGAGCACACCCAGCTCGAGGCTGATGGGCAGGCGGCGGGTCAGCTCCTCCAGCACCGGCCGGCGGGTCCAGAGCGACTCGCCCAGGTCGCCGCGCGCCACCTGACCGAGCCACTCCACGTACTGGATGTACATCGGGCGGTTCAGCCCGAGCTTGGCCCGCAGGTCCTCGAGGTCCTTGCCGTAGGCCTTCTCCTCGAGCATGAGCTGCACCACGTCGCCCGGGAGCAGGCGCGGCAGGCTGAAGACGATCAGCGACGCGATCAGCAGCGACGGGATCGCCACCAGCAGGCGGCGGAAGACATAGCGCTTCATTCGCGGCGGCCGGGGGTTGGGCGCGGGGTCATGGGGCCGGACGTGTGGGCTGTGCGCGAGGTAATGCGACCGGTTCTGGGGACGGAGCGCGAGATTGTGCGACCGGGCAGCGAGTCGACGCGCGAGATTGTGCGGCCCCCTTTTATTTGATTGTACGGTCGTCGCGAGCGACGACCTCTGTAAGGTGGCTTCGCATTTTCTGGTAGTGCTTTTCAGCTATTTATCGAGCCAGGCGACCATGAGGCGGCCGCCGTAGTCGTGGCCGATGTTGGGGCCGAAGTTCTTGACGTAGGGCATCCAGGCGCCGACCGCGCTCACCGAGGGGCCGAAGCCGTAGTAGACGGTCTGGGCCGCGTAGCGCTGGATGTCCCACACGATGTCGCGCCGCTTCTTCTCGTCGAAGGTCCGGCGCTGCAGCTTGATCATCTCGGTGAGCTTGGGGTCGTTGACTCCGGAGGAGTTGAGCGGCTCGCCCGGCATGTAGTTCACGAAGTAGTTGTCGGGGTCGGTGGTGGTGCCGCGGAGCGTCAGGATCATCTTCTCGAACTTGCCGAAGATCGCGCTCGTCACGAAGGCCCCGTACTCCTTGAGCTTGAGATCGCCCTCGATCCCGGCCTCCTTCCAGTTGCGGAGCGCGACCTGCACCGCGTCCATCCAGTCCGGCCCGTAGCCGGGGGTCGTCTCGATAGGGACCTTGAGGCCGTTGGGATAGCCCGCCTCGGCGAGGAGCTTCTTGGCGCCCTTGGGATCGAACTCGTAGAGCGCGCGCCCCTCGGGCGTGAGCTGGCCGATCGGGATGGTCCAGTCCTTGAGGGTGGCCGGGATCAACGGGTTCGGCACGCCCTTGCCCATCGACCACGCGTTGGTCTCCAGCACCTCGTGCCAGTTCTGGGACATCGCGAAGGCCCGGCGCACCCGCACGTCCTTGAACGGCTCCTGGTCGATCTTCATCGCGGTGATGCCGCCGAACAGCACGATGTAGTCGCGGGTGCCGAGGCCCTTGATACGGCCCTGGGCCACATCCAGATCGCTGCGGCGGATCACCATCCCGTACTCGGGGCCGAAGTCGTACTCTCCGGCGAGGAACGCGGCGAAGCCGGCGGCCGGGTCGGGGGAAAGGAGGACCTCCACCCCGTCCGCGTAGGGCAGACCGGGCACGAAGTAGCTCGGGTGCCGGGTGAACGAGATGCGCACGTTCGGCTCGTAGCGCTGGAGCATCCACGGACCGGTGCCGATCACGCTCTCCGGCTTGCGCAGGTCGCCGTGCTGCTCGACGGACTCGCGGGCGACGATCCAGGTGGTCGTCGAGGCGAGTCGGTCGATGAACCAGGCATTGGGCTCGCTCAGGGTGAACTTCACGGTGTACTTGTCGACCGCCTCCACCTTGTCCACCATCCCGAGCACCGTCTTGTTCGGGTTGCCCTTGATGGTGAGGAAGCGCTCGTAGGTGTACTTCACGTCCTCCGCGGTCAGCTCGCGCCCGTTCACCGGCGGCTTGTTGTGCCAGCGCACGCCCTTCTTGAGCTTGAACACGTAGACGGTGTCGCCCTGCCGCTCCCAGGACTCGGCGAGGTCGTTCTCCACCGGCTGGGTGCCGGGGACCACCGACGAGCCGCCCTTGACCTTCACGAGCCGGCTGTAGGCGAGGGAGAGCGGGATCATGGTGGAGAAGGCGATGGTCTGGTGCGGATCGAAGTGGACGGGAGCCACGTGGGAGCGCAGCCGGAAGGTGCCGCCGCGCTTCGGGCTCTGGGCCTGGGCCGCGTGCGGCGCGGAGGCGGCCGCAGCGGCGCCGACCGCGAGGGCGGTGCCGCCGAGCTTGAGCAGGTCGCGACGGGTGAGGGAGGAAGTCGGCTGGTCCATGATCGCTCTCCTTGACGCGGGCTACCGGTCGAGCCAGGCCGCGGTCACGCGCCCGCCCCAGTCGTACCCGAGGTTCGGTCCGTAGTTCTTGAGCGCCCCGTCCCAGACGCCGATGTAGACGCCGGAGGGCAGGTACACGTACCACTGCTGCTTGGCGAGGTGCCGCTGGATGTCGAAGAGGACTTCCCGCCGCTTGCCCGGGTCCATGGTGCGGCGCTGGCGGACGAGCAGGTCGGTCACCACCGGGTCGTCGACGTGGCTCTGGTTCTTGAGCTCGTTGGCCACGTGGGGCCCGTAGAGGAAGTTGTCCGGGTCGAGGAACGGAGTCTGGGGGCCGAAGGCCATCGACTCGTACTTGCCGTAGAACGTGGTGGAGATGTAGGCGCCGTACTCCTGCTGGGTCGGCTTGGCGTCGATGCCCACGTCCTTGAGATATTTCAGGATGAGCTGGAGCTGATCCATCACGATGGTGGAGCCGTAGGTGGCGTAGCTGATGGTGGCCGGGAAGCCGCTGGGGACCCCCGCCTCGGCCAGCAGCTTCCGGGCCCGCGCCGGGTCGTACTTGTAGTACTGGGCGCCCTCCCCGAGCTGCTCGACGGGCAGCGCCCACTCCTTGAGCCCCATCGGCACCGCCGGATTCATGGTGCCGACGCCCTCGTAGGTCGCGTCGATCACGCCCGGCCGGTCGATGGCCATCGAGATCGCCCGGCGCACCCGCACGTCGTTGAAGGGCGGCTTGTCCGCGCGCATGTAGATGTGGCTCATCTGGTTGGCCGCGTACTCCATCACCTGCAGCCGCGGGCGCTTCTGCTTCATCACGTCCTTCAGCTGGACCCAGTCGGTCCGGTTGATGGTGCCCGGGTTCTCCCAACCCAGGTCGTACTTGCCGGAGATGAACGCGGCCATGCGCGAGGCGTTGTCCTCGTCGACGGTGACCTCGACGCGATCGATGTAGGGGAGCCCGGTCTGGAAATAGGTCGGGTTGCGCACGTAGGTGACGCCCACGTTGGGCCGGTAGCCGTCGAGCATCCACGGCCCGGTGCCCACCACCGCCTCCCACTTCTTGAGGTCGCCGAACTTCTCCACGCACTCGCGGGCTACGATGCACACCGCCATCGGGTTGACGATCATGTCGAGGAACCACGCGAACGGCTCCTTGAGGATCACGCGCACCGTGTACTTGTCGGGCGCCTCCACGCGGTCCACCGAGGCCAGCATGTAGCGGTTGGCGTTGCCCTTCTCGCCGATGAACCGCTCGAGGCTGTACTTGACGTCCTCCGCGGTCAGCTCGCGCCCGTTGACCGGCGGCTTGTTCTGCCAGCGTACCCCGCGCCGCAGCTTGAAGACGTAGGTGGTCTCGTTGGGCTGGCTCCACGACTCAGCTAGGTCTCCCTCGAGGGGAAACGTGCCCGGCACCACCGACGGGCCCGCGCGGTGCTTGAGGAGGCGGCTGTGGCTGAAGGTGTGCAGGATGTGGGTCTTGTACGAGACGGTCAGGTGCGGGTCCCAGTGCGGCGGGTCCCACAGGCGCAGGCTCAGCGTGCCGCCCCGCTTCGGGCTCTGCGCGCGCGCGGCGGTCGGCGCGGCGAGGAGGGCGGTCGCTCCCGCTCCCAGCTTCAGCAGGTCACGGCGGCTCAGCGGGGAGTGGGTATGGTCCGGCGTCATCCGTGTTCCTCCCAGTCGTCGTTGACGTCGAGCTACGGACAGCGGGGGACTGAATGCGCCAATCTCACCGCAAAGCGGCCGATTGTCAAGATTTCAGATGTTTGTCGAAGAAGGCGAGGCAGCGCTTCCATCCGTCTTCCGCCGCCGCCTTCTGATACGCCTGCGGCCGGTCGTCGGAGAAGAAGGCGTGCTGCGCGCCCGGGTAGAGGACGAACTCGACGTTCGGGTTGGTCTTCTTGAGTAGGGCCTCGAAGCGCTTCACGTCCTCGGCCGGGATGCCCGGGTCCGCCTCGCCGTAGAGGCCGAGCACCGGCGCGGTGATCCGCGGCGCGAGGCTGAACGCGTCCACCCCGGGCGCGTCCGGATAGGTGCGCTTGACCTGGCCGTACCACGGGACCGCCGCGGCCACCCCCGGATACTCGGCGGCGGTGTGCAGGGTGAGCGCGCCGCCCCCGCAGAAGCCGGTGACCCCGAGGCGATCGGCGCGCGCCCACGACTGCTGCTTGGCGTAGTCGGCCCCCGCGCGGACGTCGCTCAGGTACTGGGCCCGCGTCACCTTGGCCGAGATCTGGCCCATCTCCTGGAAGTTCTTTCCCTGCATGCCGCCCTCGCGGGAGTAGAGCTCGGGGGCGATCGCGTAGTAGCCGGCCTGGGCGAAGCGGCGCACCACGTCCTTGTGCTGCTCGGAGTTGCCGGTGAAGCCCGCGATCACCACCACGATCGGGTAACGGCCCGCCGCCTCCGGCCGGGCGTCGTAGGCCGGGATCGTGACGCCGCTCGACTGGAGCTGGATGTCGCGGGCGACGAGGCCGCGGCTCTCGGTGGTGATGGCCTGGGCGAGCGAGATGCCCGGGGTGAGCACGCCTCCGACGGTGGTGAAGGCGCCGTACTTGAGCACTTCCCGACGACTGAGTGGATTGGTCATGGCGAGGTCTCCTCCTGGTTGGACGTAACTGCCGCTGGCCGCGCCGGGTTCCCTCCCGCACGGGCGCGCCCCCGCGAATCGGCTTGACACCCTCCGCGCTTGTCGCTTTACTCAGGCGCACCACCACCCACGAGGAGGTTTCCGCATGCGTGCACCACGTCTCCTGTCCCTCTCGGCGGCCGCCCTGGTCTTCACGCTGGGCGCGGGTCCCGTCGCGGCCCAGGCGCCGATCAAGGTCGGCGACATCAACAGCTACAGCGGCATCGGCGCGCCCTTCACGGGCCCGTACCGCGCCGGCGTCGAGATGGCCGTCGAGGAGATCAACGCCAAGGGAGGCGTCCTCGGTCGCAAGCTCGAGGTGCTGTTCCGCGACGACAAGGGGCAGCCCGCGGAGGCGGTCAAGCACGCCCAGGAGCTGGTGGAGTCGGACAAGGTCGTGATGATCACCGGCAGCTTCCTCTCCAACGTGGGGCTCGCGGTCTCCGACTGGGCCAAGCAGAACAAGACCATGTTCCTAGCCGCCGAGGCCCTGACCGAGGCCCTCACCTGGTCCAAGGGACACGAGTACGCGGTGCGGCTGCGTCCCAACACCTACGAGCAGGGCCACATGCTGGCCGACAAGGCCGGCAAGATGAAGTACGTCAAGTGGGCCACCATCGGGCCCAACTACGAGTACGGCAAGCGCGCGTGGGAGACGTTCCGGGACCGGCTCAAGGAGCTGAAGCCGGACGTGCAGGTGGTGGGCGAGCACTGGCCGACCCTCGGCAAGATCGAGCCGGGCCCACTCGTCACCGCGATCCTGAACCAGAACCCCGACGCGCTCTACGTCTCGCTCTTCGGCAGCGACTGGCTCGCCTTCGTGCGCGAGGCGGGCAAGCGCGGGCTCTTCCAGAAGATGTTCGTGGTGGGCATTCTCCTAGGGGAGCCCGAGTACATCGATCCCCTCAAGCTCGAGGCCCCCGAGGGCATGCTGGTCACCGGCTACCCGTGGTACGACGTGAAGATCGCCGGCCACCAGGAGTGGGTCGCCCGCTACGTCAAGCGCGGGGACAAGAACCCGGTGCTCGGCTCGCTCATCGGCTACGTCACCTACATCTCGGTGGCGGAGGCGATCAAGAAGGCGGGCGGCACCGAGACCCCGAAGCTGGTGACCGCGTTCAAGGGCCTCAAGGTGGAGACGCCGATGGGGCCGGTCACGTTCCGGGCCTCCGACGGCCAGTCCACCATGGGGGCGTGGGTGGGCACCACCAAGCTCGACGCGCAGCGCGGCGTCGGCATCATGGTGAACCACGAGCTGATTCCGGGCGAGAAGGTGCTGCCGTCCGACGAAGACGTGAAGAAGCTCCGCCCGGCCAACTGAGCGCCCCACCCCTCGTGATCACCCTCTCCCCCGCCGCGGGGGAGAGGGCACGGTGATGGGGCCTTCGATCGCATGTCCCTCCTCCTCGTGCAGCTCCTGAGCGGGCTCGCGAACGCGATGTTCCTGTTTCTCATCGCGTCGGGCCTCTCGCTCATCTTCGGCGTCACCCGCATCGTCAATTTCGCGCACGGCTCCTTCTACATGCTGGCCGCCTACCTGACCTACTCCCTGGCCGCCGCGCTGCCCGGCGGCCCGGCCGCCTTCTACCTGGCCGCGCTCCTCGCCGCGCTGGCGGTGGCCGCGGTGGGCGGGCTCGTGGAGGTGCTGCTGCTCCGTCGCGTCTACCGCGCGCCCGAGCTCTACCAGCTCCTGCTCACTTTCGCGCTCGTGCTGGTCACCGCCGACCTCGTGCGCTATCTGTGGGGCGCCGACAACAAGACCGGCCCCGCCGCGCCCGGCCTGGCCGGCTCGGTGCCGATCGCGGGCCAGCTCTTCCCCTCTTACGACCTCGCGATCATCGTCTTCGGGCCGCTGGTGGCCCTCGGGCTGTGGCTCCTCTTCCACCGCACCCGCTGGGGCGTGCTGATCCGCGCGGCCACCCAGGACCGCGAGATGGTGGCCGCGCTCGGCGTCGACCAGTCGCGCCTCTTCACCTCCGTCTTCGTGCTCGGCTCGTTCCTGGCCGGGCTCGGGGGCGCGCTCCAGGTGCCGCGCCTGGCGCTGACCACCGTGATGGACACCTCGGTCATCGTGGAGGCGTTCGTGGTGGTGGTGATCGGAGGCATGGGCTCGGTGTGGGGCGCGCTCCTCGCCTCGCTGCTGATCGGAGTGCTCAACGCCTTCGGGGTCCTGCTCCTGCCCAAGGCGGCCATCGTGCTCATCTTCGTGGTGATGGCGGTGGTGCTGGTGGTGCGGCCGTGGGGGCTGCTCGGCCGTCCCGAGATCCAGCTCCGGCCGCCGGGCAGCGGCGCGGTGGCCGACCGGCCGGCGCGGCGCGGCCACCCCGGCTGGACGCTCGCGGCGCTCGTGATCCTCGCCGCCCTGCCGCTGGCGCTGCCGACCTTCTGGATCTCGATCGCGGTGGAGATCTTCGCGTTCGCCCTCTTCGCGGCGAGCCTCCACCTGCTGATGGCGGTGGGCGGAATGGTGTCGTTCGGGCACGCGGCCTACTTCGGCCTCGGCGCCTACGGCGCCGCGCTCCTCCTGAAGACCGCGGGCCTGCCCATGCCGGCCGCCTTCGTGGTGGCCCCGCTGGTGGCCGCGCTGGCCGCGGTGGTCTTCGGCTACTTCTGCGTGCGCCTCACCAGCATCTACTTCGCGATGCTCACCCTGGCCTTCGCCCAGATCGTGTACGCGATCGTGCACCAGTGGGACGAGGTCACCGGCGGCGACAACGGGATCCTGAGCGTCTGGCCCGCGTCCTGGCTCGCCACCCCAGGCCGCTACTACTACTGGGCGCTGGTGGCCACCGTGGCGGGCATCGTGCTGCTCCGGCGCGTCGCCGCCTCGCCCTTCGGGCTCACCCTGCGCGCGGCGCGCGACCACCCCCGGCGCGCCGAGGCCCTCGGGGTCAACATCCGCACCCTCCAGTGGACCGCGTTCGTGGTCGCGGGCTTCGTGGCCGGGATCGGCGGCGCGGTCTTCGCGTTCCTGAAGGGCAGCGTGTTCCCGGTCTACACCGAGTCGCCGATGTCGGTGCAGCCGCTGGTGATGGTGCTGCTGGGCGGAGTGGGGTCGCCGTCCGGCCCGCTGCTGGGCGCGGCGGTCTACAAGCTGCTCGACACCGTGATCACCCGCTACACCGACTACTGGCAGCTGGTGCTGGGCGCGATCCTGGTGGTGCTGGTGCTCGCGTTCCCGCGGGGCATCGCGGGCGTGCTGGACCGCGGGCGCTCGTGAGCGAGCCGGCGGCCGCGCCGGTGCTGGAGACCCGCGGGCTCTCCAAGTCCTTCGGCGGGGTGCGCGCGGTGAGCGCGGTCGACCTCGCGATGCCGAAGGGGGAGATCCGCGCGCTCATCGGCCCCAACGGGGCCGGGAAGACCACGTTCTTCAACATGCTCACCGGCCAGCTTCGGGCCGACGCGGGCGAGGTCCGCTTCAAGGGCGAGCGGCTGAGCGGGCTGCCGCCGTACGCGGTCTGGCGTCGCGGGGTGAGCCGGACGTTCCAGATCACCGCGACCTTCGCCACCCTCACCGCCCTCGACAACGTGCGGGTGGCCCGCCTCTCGCACGCGGGCAAGACCTACGCGCTGCTCGAGACGGCGGCGCGGCAGCAGGGTGCCGAGGCGCGCGCCCTGCTCGACCTGGTGGGCCTGGCCGACCAGGCGGACCGGATCGCCGCGGTGCTGGCCTACGGCGACCTCAAGAAGCTCGAGCTGGCGGTGGCGCTCGCCAACGACCCCGAGGTTCTCCTGCTCGACGAGCCCACCGCGGG
>DASZJM010000488.1:0-2434 GCA_035948165.1 Candidatus Methylomirabilota bacterium | reverse complement strand
CACCTCGAAGCCCGCCCAGGGCAGCCCGCCCTGCTCGCGTCCGCGCCGCACGTGGCCAACCGACCACTCCACCACGCTGGGGGAGGCGAGCTGGAGGATGACGCCGTCCCCCTCGGCGCCGGCGAGCTCGAGCACCCGAGGGCCGTACGCGGCCACCCAGACCGGGACCTTGTGGGTGAGCCACGGGAAGTGGATCGCGGTGCCCCCGTAGTCCACCTCGTCGCCGCGGCAGAGCGCGCGGATCGTCCGCAGCGTCTCGCTGAACTGCTTGACCGGCATCGGCGGCAGCCCGAGGGTGCGCACCGCGCTGTCGCCTCGGCCCACGCCCAGGACGGCGCGGCCCTCGTAGAGCTGGGCGATGGTCGCGATCATGCTCGCCATCACGGTCGGGTGGCGGGTCACCGGGTTGGAGACGAGCGGGCCGACGGTCAGGCGGCGGCTGCCCGCCGCGGCGGCGGCCAGGTAGGGACTGACCTCCTGCCAGATGAGGTGCGAGTCGCCGAACCACATGAACTCGAATCCCACCTCCTCCGCCACCCGCATGCAGGTGAGCATGTGCGGGAAGGGGAAGTGGCCGGGGCGCAGCATGACGCCGAACTTGAGCATGGCCGTGGCTCCGGGTCGCTAGCTTCGGGCGAGGTAGCGCCCGCGGGCGCCGTCGGCGACGACCTCTCCCGCGTCGTAGGCGATCCGGCCACCCGCGATCGTCGTGGCCGCCCAGCCCCGCGCCACGTATCCCTCGTACGGGCTGAAGTCGACCGCGGAGTTGAGCGCGGGGAGATCCACCTTGACCTCGCGATCGGTGTCGACGATGACGAGGTCGGCGTCCGACCCCGCCTCGAGCGCACCCTTCTTCGGATAGAGCCCGAAGAGCCGCGCCGCGTTGTACGAGGTGAGGCGCACGACGTCCGGCATGGTGAGGCGCCCGCGGTTGACCCCCTCGGTCAGCAGCACCGGGAGGATCATGGCGCTTCCCGCGGTGATCCCGGCGCGCGCGGCCCAGAGCTCGTCGCCCTTCACCGCCTTCGTGTACGGGCAGTGGTCGGAGCCCATCACGTCGACGGTGCCGTCGGTGAGGCGCTGCCAGAGCGCGTCGATGTGGTCGCGCCCGCGGAGCGGCGGGTTCACCTTGCCCTGCACGCCGCGGTCGGTGTCCTTGTCGAAGGCCAGGTAGTGTGGGCAGCTCTCGGTGGCGACGCGGCCGGGCCCCCACGCCTTCTGGCGCAGGAACTCCGAGCCGAGGCCCACGCCCATGTGGGGGATCAGCAGCTGGACGGCGGCGGCCTCCGCGAACTGGCACATGCGCCGGATCGCCTCGAGCTCGCCCCACGCCGGCCGGCCGTCGGACCATGCCGCAGTGTCCTGGCGCCCGGCGGCCATGAGCGGCTTCTGGTGCAGCTCGATGATCTCCATGTTCTCGCAGTGCACGATGGCCACGCCGCCCGGCACGTCCTTCACGCGCTGGAACATCGAGAAGATCTGGTCGTCGCCCATGCCCTGGATCCCGCTCGGCGAGATCTCGCGCCCCTTGTAGGCCATGAACGCCTTGAAGGAGCGCACGCCGAACTCCGAGGCCATGCGCGGGATCTCGTCGATCTGGGCCTCGCGGACGATGATGGCGTGAAAGAGCATGTCGACCACGCTGAGCGAAGACACCGCCCGCCGCATCTCACCGAGCGCGTCCAGATAGGAGCCCCGGGTGATCACGAAGGGCATCAGCGTGGTCACGCCGCCGGTGACCGCGTGGCGGCTCTCCGTCGCGCAGTCCGAGGCGAAGGCCTGGGCCGCGTTGCCGAGGTGCAGGTGCGTATCGATGAGCCCGGGGACGACGAAGCGCCCGTCCGCGTCGATGGTGCGGCGGGCGGTGACGCTCCCTCCTGGGCGGAGCACGGCCGCGATCGATCCGTCGCGGATGGCGAGCCCGCAGTCGACGACGCCGTCGGGCTTGACGACGCGGCAGTTCCGGACGAACAGGTCGGCGTCCATCGGCTCAGCGCGTGGCCTTGACCACGTCGCCGTAGGCGTCCGGGCGCCGGAACTTCATGAAGCCCCAGAGGTCGCGCACGTCGTCGCATGTCTTGGGGTCGATGTCGGCGTAGAGGATCTCGTCCTCCTTGTCGCCCGCGCGGGCCATCACCCCGCCTTTCGGATCGATGAAGAGCGCCGAGCCGAAGTAGTGACGATCGGGAGGGCCGCCGACATCCTTGCCCACCTTGTTGACCCCACCCACGTAGAACATGTTGGCGATGGCGTGGCCGCGCAGCTCGACCTCCCAGACGTCGCGGATCCACGCGCGATAGGTCGCGGTCGGCACCAGGAGCAGGTGCGCGCCCCGCAGGCCGAGCGTCCGGGCCGCCTCCGGGAAGTGGCGGTCGTAGCAGATGAGGATGCCGATCTTGAGGCCGAAGGGCGTATCGAAGACCGGGAAGCCGAG
>DASZJM010000487.1:0-9109 GCA_035948165.1 Candidatus Methylomirabilota bacterium | reverse complement strand
TCGACGATGACCGTTCGGGTGGCCGACGCCCCGTTCTGGCCCTGGTCCGTCGCCGCGACGGTGAGTGTCTGGACGCCGTCCGCGCTGCCGCTCGTGTTCCAGCTCGCGGTCGCGGAGATGGTCGGCGCCGGGGGCACCGGGTCGAGGCTGGCCGCCAAGGCCTGGCTACCCGCGCGGAGCGTGACGGCGGCGACCTTTCCCGTCGAGTCCGAGGCCTGGGCCCGCACCGACACGACGCCCCGCAGATGGGCGTTCACCGGCGGCGCGAGGAAAGCCACCGAGGGCGGCGCCGTATCCCGCCGAGCCTCGACCGCGCCGATGTCGAACCGGGCCGCGGCGCCCGCCGTGCCCGCCACGGGCCGGACCGCCTCGTCGAAATAGTCGGCCTCGAGCCGCGAGTTCAGGTCCGGCGTCAGCAGGGTCCGCGCGTCGAGGCCGCGATCGATCAGCGGTGAGCCGGGCGCGGGCGTCGGGTCGTCGTCCAGGCTGCCGGGGGCATGATCCGCGCCGGCCATATCGCGGTAGACGACCGCCGGGACGGCGCAACCGGGGCTGGCCGTCACGCCCGGCCCCTCGCCGCCGGTCGGCGTCAGGTTCGCGCCGTCCACCACGTCCAGCACGGGCCCGGCCAGCTCACCGAGCCGGTTGCCACACACGAGATTGTTGCGCAGCACGAGCGTCGCCGCGGACAGCCCGGGACCGGTGTCGCGTCGCACGCCGACGCGACCTCCGGTCGATCCGCTCTGGGTGCCATTTCCGGTGATCGCGTTGTTCACCAGCAGCAGGACGTGCGCGCGCGTGGCGGCGAGCCCGTTCCACCCATTGCCGTGGATCGTGTTCTGCACGAGGGTGTGCGGACCGCCCTCCGCGTCGAGCGTCGCGATCCCGTTGCGTCCGTTGCCGACGATGATGCTGTTGAGGATCAGCGTGCCCGCATTCCCGCCGCCGATGGTGATACCGCTGCCACCCTCGCATCCGGGCGCACCGTTACCCACGACGCGATTGCGCTCCAGGCGAATCGCCGCGTTCTGACCGCTCCCGCCCAGCAGCGCGATCCCCGCGCCGCCGGCCCCGGTGATGGTCAGCCCGCGGATCGTCACGAAGCGTGACTGCTGGACCCGGATCGCGTGCCCCTGCGCGCACTGACCGACCGCGCCGTGCAGCACGACGCTCCCGGGCGGCCCCGCCGGGTCGGCCTGGATGACGATGCGGCTCGCCTCGGACAGCGCGCTCGCGTTCTTGCCGGTGACGTTCACCTGCTCGACGTAGGTGCCGGCCCGCACCTGCACGGTGTCGCCGGGCTGGGCCGCGTTCACCGCGGCCTGGATGCTGCCGTAGCATGGCGCCCGGCCGCCGCACGTGGCATCCGACCGGTCGACGTGGCGGATGCTGGCCGCCTCGGCCGCCGAGGGAGCGGCCGCGCCGAGTGCCGTCACCATCGCAACCGGGAGTAGCCGGAGCCACCGGAGCCGTGTGCGCATGCGGAGGCGACGAAGCAGTGCCCGTGCCACCGCGCGTAGCGACCTGCCCGCGAGCGTTGTCGCGCGCTTGAGCCGGCAGGCCCGCCGCACGACGCCCGCGGCTTCACAGGCCGCGGTGCACCCGGGCTCCGGAGGTGCCGTCGCGGGTGGGCAGCGACCGCGGCGGCCCCCTTGCCCCCCCTGGCGCTTCCCGTATAGTCGAGTACACTCCGCGACGGAGGAGACCCCGTGCGACTGCCCCGCGACCGCTTCGACTACTCGCCCCTGCCCACCCGCCCGCCCTGGAAGCTCCCCAAGGGCGCCCGCATCGCGGTGTGGACCATCGTCAACGTGGAGGAGTGGGACATCGAGAAGGCCATGGCGCGCCAGTACCTGCCCACGCCCCAGGGGGTGGCCGTCGTGCCCGACGTGCCCAACTGGGCCTGGCACGACTACGGGATGCGCGTGGGGTTCTGGCGGCTGCTGGAGGCCCTCGCCAGGCGGAAGATCCGCGCCACGGCCGCCATCAACGCCCACGTGGTCGAGTCCTACGAGCCGGTGGCCCGGGCGATGCTCGACGCCGGCTGGGAGTTCATGGGCCACGGGGTCGTGCAGGGGGCGATGCAACTCCTCCCCGACCAGCGGAAGGCCATCCGGGAAGCGGTCGAGCTGCTGGAGAAGTTCACCGGCAAGAAGCCCAAGGGCTGGCTCGGGCCCGGCCTCACCGAGACGTGGGAGACGCTCGACTACCTGAAGGCCGAGGGCATCGAGTACGTCTCCGACTGGGTGAACGACGATCAGCCCTACGAGATCCGCACCGCCTCGGGGCCGCTCGTCTCCGTGCCCTACTCGATCGAGCTGAACGACATCCCGATGATGGTGATCCAGCACCACACCTCGGCGGAGTGGCTGCAGCGCTGCAAGGACCAGTTCGACCGGCTCTACACGGAGGGGGCGAAGAACCCGCGGGTGATGGCGCTGGCGGTGCACCCCTACATCTCGGGCGTGCCCCACCGCATCAAGTACTTCGAGGCGGTGTACGACTACATGCGCAAGAAGCCCGGCGTGTGGATGACCACCGGCGAGGAGATCCACGAGTGGTACAAGCAGTCGCCCCGGTGATGGCGCCCCGCGCGCTGGCGCCGGGCCTCCTCGCGCTGGGCCTGCTCGCCGCGATGCTCCCGGGCTCCGCGGCCGCGCAGAGCGGCCCGAAGCTCACGGTGCCGCCCGGCTTCGCCATCGACGTGTTCGCCGACAAGGTCGGCAGCGTGCGCTTCATGGCCATCGATCCGGCGGGCACGCTGCTGGTCTCCGAGCCCTCCGCCGGCCGCGTGCTGGCCCTGCCCGACAAGAACGGCGACGGCAAGGCCGACAGCGTGCAGACCGTGGTGACCGGGCTCGACCAGCCGCACGGCCTGGCCTTCCACGACGGCGCGCTCTACATCGCGGAGACCTCGCGCGTGCAGCGCTTCGCCTACGACCCGGCCACCATGAAGGCGACCCAGCCCGCCCAGCTGGCGCGCCTGCCCTCGGGCGGCGGGCACTGGACGCGCACCGTGGTCTTCGGCCCCGACGGGCGTATGTACGTCTCGGTGGGCTCGTCCTGCAACGTCTGCCGCGAGTCCGACAAGCGCCGCGCCGCCATCCTGCGCTTCAACGCGGACGGCTCGGGCGAGCAGCTCTTCTCCACCGGCCTGCGCAACGCGGTGGGCCTGGCCATCCACCCGGCCACCGGCGCGCTCTGGGCCACCGTGAACGAGCGCGACTGGCGGGGCGACGATCTGCCGCCCGACTACGTGACCGAGGTGCGCGAGGGCAGCGTGCACGGCTGGCCGGACTGCGTGACGGTGCGCGGCCGCCCGCAGGCGGACACGAGCTTCGCGAAGGGCGCCGCGTGCGACAAGGTGGCGCCGCCTAGCGTGGAGCTCCAGGCGCACTCCGCGCCGATCGGGCTGGCCTTCTACACCGGCACCCAGTTTCCGGAGGAGTACCGCGGCAGCCTCTTCGTGGCCTATCGGGGCTCGTGGAACCGCACGCTGCCCACCGGCTACAAGATCGTGCGCATCCGCTTCCGCGACGGGCAGCCCACCGGCTCTCCCCTCGTGGAGGATTTCGCCACCGGCTGGCTCGAGGGCACCTCGGCGTGGGGCCGCCCGGTGGATCTGGTGGTGGGGCGCGACGGCGCGCTCTACCTCTCCGATCAGGGCTCCGGCCGCATCTACCGCATCACCCACCGCCCGTGACCCATATCGACCTGTCCCCGCCCGCGGCCGCCCGCGCCTCCCGCGTGCCGGGCGCGAGCCTGCGCTGGGCGATGCTGGGCGTCATCTTTCTCACCCGCACCTCGCTGGGCTTCCAGTTCCAGTCCATCGCCGCGCTGACCCCGTTCCTGGTGCCGGCCTTCGACCTCAGCTACGCGGAGGTGGGCCTGCTCATGGGCCTCTTCATGCTCCCGGGCGTGGTCATCGCGGTGCCGGGCGGCCTGCTCGGCCAGCGCTTCGGCAGCCTGCGTGTGGTGGTGGCGGGCCTCGGCCTCATGATCGTGGGCGGCATGATCGTCTCCTACAGCGCCGGCCTCCACACCGCCGCGTTCGGGCGCGCGATCGGCGGGGTGGGCGGGGTGCTGGTGAATATCCTGCTCGCGCGCATGGTGGCCGACTGGTTCCGCGAGCACGAGCTGCAGACCGCGATGGGCCTGATGCTGTCGGCGTGGCCATTCGGCATGGCGCTCGCGCTCGTCATCCTGGGCCACCTCGCCGCCGCCACCTCCTGGCGCGTCGCGGAGTACCTCACCGTGGCCGCCGCGGGCCTGGCCCTCGCCCTGATCGTGCTGGCCTATCGCCAGCCGCCCGCCGCCCGCGCGGCCGACGCCAGCGCGGGCGCGGAGCCTGCGCGGTTCCACCTGGGCGTGCCGGGCCGCGTGTGGGCGCTGGCGGTGTGCGCGGGCATCGGCTGGGCGGTGTTCAACGCGAGCGTGATCGTGGTGGTGAGCTTCGCGCCCAGCTTCCTGATGACGCACGGAGCGTCGGTGGGCGAGGCCGGCGGCATCACCGGGGTCGCGCTCTGGATCAGCATCATATCAGTGCCGCTCGGCGGCCTGCTGGCGGACCGCATCGGGCGCCCGCGCCTGCTCATCGTGGTGGGCTGCCTCGCCACCACCCTCACCATCACCTGCGCGGCGCGCGCGCCGTGGCCCGCGCTCTGGCTGGTGGCGAGCGGCATCGTGCTGGGCCTGGTGCCCGGCGGCCTGATGGCCCTGCTGCCGCGGGCGGTGCGGCCGGAGCACCTCGCCACCGCGCTCGGGGTGTTCTACGCGTTCTTCTACCTCGGCATGGCGCTCTCCCAGACGGTCGCGGGCTTCCTTCGCGACATCACCGGCGACGCGTCGATGCCCTTACTCTTTGCGGCGAGTCTCATGGTCGTGACGGTGGCGGCCGTCGCCGCGTTCTGGCAGATCGAGGACCGTCCGACCGCCGGTGTAGACTGAACGGCATGCGCGAGCCGGGCGACCTGCTCCTCGTGGCCTGCTACGAGCTCGGCCACCAGCCGCTCGCGGTCGCGTGGCCCGCCGCCTTCCTGGAGCGCGCCGGCTATCGCCCCGCGCTAATGGACACCTCGGTGGAGCCGCTGGACGCCGAGAAGCTCGCGCGCGCGAAGGTGATCGCGGTCTCGGTGCCCATGCACACCGCGCTGCGCCTCGGCCTCGAGGTGGCCGCGCGCGCCCGCGCGGTGAATCCGGCCGCCCACGTGTGCTTCTTCGGGCTCTACGCCACGCTGAACGCCGAGTTCCTCTTCGCCCATGGCGTCGACAGCGTCATCGGCGGAGAGGTCGAGACGCCGCTCCTCGCGCTCGTCGAGGCGCTCGAGCGCGGCGACGCGGGGGCGGTGCCCGCGGTGAGCCGCCCGGGCCGGCCCGCCGCCCCGCATCTTCGCCGCCTCGACTTCCCGGTGCCGAGCCGCGCGGGGCTGCCCGCGATCAAGCAGTACGCGCACCTCGAGCGCGACGGCCGCATGGAGCTGACCGCCTACGTGGAGGCGAGCCGCGGGTGTCTGCACCGCTGCCGGCACTGCCCGATCCCGCCGGTGTACGGCGGTCGCTTCTTCGCGGTGCCGCGCGAGGTGGTGCTGGCCGACGTGCAGCAGCAGGTCGAGGCGGGGGCGCGCCACGTCACCTTCGGCGACCCGGACTTCCTGAACGGCCCGACCCACGCGCTCGCGGTGGCGCGCGATCTGCACGCCGCGTGGCCCGACGTCACCTTCGACTTCACCGCCAAGATCGAGCACCTGCTGCGGCACCGCGCGCACCTGCCCGCGTTGCGCGAGGCGGGCTGCCTCTTCGTGGTCTCGGCCGCCGAGTCGCTGAGCGACACCGTGCTCGCGCACCTCGAGAAGGGCCACACCCGCGCCGACATCGAGACCGCCCTGGCGGCCACCCGTGCGGCCGGCATCACGCTGCGACCCACCTGGGTGGCCTTCACGCCGTGGACCACCCTCGACAACCACCGCGCATGGCTCGACTTCCTGGCCGCCGAGTCGCTGATCGACCACGTGGACCCGGTGCAGTACGGCCTGCGCCTGCTGGTCCCGCCGGGCTCGCTGCTGCTCGAGACCGACGCGCTGCGCCCGCACCTGGGGCCGCTCGAGGAGGCCACGCTCTCCTATCGCTGGACGCACCCCGACCCGCGCATGGATCGGCTGCAGGCCGAGACCGCGGAGCTGGTGGCGCGCGCGATCGGCATGCAGGCGGAGACGCCTGGCATCTTCGACCGCGTGCGCGCGATGGCCGCAGAGGCCGCCGGCGCGGCGGCGCCGACGCCGGTGCGCCCGGCGATGCCGAGCGACCGCCGCCGGCCGCCGCGGCTCAGCGAGGCGTGGTTCTGCTGAGCGGAGCCCACCCGGGGCCAGTTGGCCCTGACGTCGCCGAATCGCCTCTGATTCGCCGCGGTCCCCGTCGCGATGGCCCGGATTGATCTGCTCGACGTCTGCGCGACGCTCCGGAGCCGCGAGCGCGCGGGCGGCGGGCTGCTACCGCCCGTGGTGGCGATGCCGGACGCGGCGGGTGCCCGGACGGCCGAGTTCTCGATCCGCGACCTGAGCCTCTCCGTCTTCGACGGCGAGACCATGGTGGTGCTCGGGCCCAGCGGGTGCGGCAAGACCACGCTGCTCAAGATGATCGCAGGGCTGATCCGGCCGGACTCGGGCGCCGTGCGCTACGACGGCATGGACATGGCGCAGGTGGCGCCGGGCGACCGGCGCGTCGGCATGGTCTTCCAGAACTACGCGCTCTATCCCCACATGACCTCGCGCACCAACGTCCTCTCCTATTTCCTCTTCCGGAAGAAGACGCCGGAGATGGATGCGCTGGCCCGGGCGAAATACGAGCGCACGAGCGAGCTGATGGGCGTGGAGCTCGGGAGCCTCCTCGACCGCCGGCCGACCACGCTCTCCGGCGGGGAGAAGCAGCGCGTGGCGCTGGGGCGCTGCATCACGCGGGACCCGGCGGTCTTCCTGCTCGACGAGCCCTTCTCCAACCTCGATCAGGCGCTGCGGGACCGGTATCGCGTCAACCTCAAGGTCCTGCTGCGGCAGTTCGGCATCACCACGGTCTACGTGACCCACGATCACGTCGAGGCGCTGATCCTGGCCGACCGGCTCGCCATCATGGACCGGGGCCGCATCGAGCAGGTCGGCACCTACCAGGAGCTCTACGAGCGGCCGCGGAATGCGTTCGTGGCCGGCTTCCTGAACCGGCACGTCGGCACTCCGCCGATCAGCTTCATCGACGGCGGGCACCTGGCCCACGACCCGTCGCTCGCCGGGACGCGCGTGGGGGTGCGCCCGGAGGCGGTGTCGGTATCGCGCGCGGCGCGGCCGGGCGGCCTGCGGGGAACGGTCGTCGGCCGGCTGAGCCTCCCGATGCTCAACGCCACGATCGTGAGCGCGCGGGTGGGAGAGCACGAGATCTACGCGCAGGCCGCCGGAGACCTGAGCGTCTCGGCCGGAGAGGAGGTCTGGCTCTCCTTCCGGCAGTACCACGTGTTCGAGCGGGAGTCCGGCGCGAGGCTGCGAAGCGTCGCCGCCGAGGGCGCCCCCGCCTAGGCCTTCGTCGCGACCTCCGGCCGCGGCGTCACGTGGCCGCACTTGCCGCAGGTGCGGTGCGCCTCGGCCCCGTAGAACTCGGCGTAGACCTCGGAGACCGGGTCGGCCAGATAGTCGCTCACGTGGCGTGACGCCTCGTAGAGTTGCGCCCCGCACGACGCGCAATACCAGAAGAACCGGTCCTGCTCACCGCTGCGCCGTTTGCGCTCGATCACCAGCACGAAGGCGTCGGTGGCGAAGCGCGGGGAGTGGGGCGTGCCCGCCGGGCAATGGATGATCCCGCCCTCGCGGATCACCGCGACCTTTTCCTCGCCCTCTGGCGTGCGGTAGTGGAGGTTCATGTCGCCCTTGATCATGTACATGACCTCGTCGCTGGGGTCGACGTGGAACTCGCTCCGGCCCTCGCGGCCGCGGGCCACGAAGGCGATGGAGTCCTCCGTCTGCCACAGCACCTGGTTGGGCCGGGTGCCGGAGGCGATGGCCGCGGTGATCTGCGCGAGGTCCAGCGGGAGCATGGCGTTGAGATTCATGGCGGAGCCTCCGTTCAGACGAGCGTGAGCAGCCGGCGCGGGTTGTCGACGAGGATGGCCTGGATCTCGGCCTCCGAGAATCCGCGCCGCCGCATCATCGGCACCACGTTGGCGAAGATGTGACCGTAGCCGTGGCCGCCCCAGCGCACGAGGCGCGAGCGGTAGCAGATGTCGTGCGAGATCAGGACCTGGGCGAGGTGCCCGCGCGCGATCAGCCCGCGGATCGCGCGGAGGCGAACCGCGTCGTTCGGCATGTCGATGTCGGACAGCCGGTAGTAGGACGACTCCTGCCCGAAGAGGTCCCACTCGAGCACGCAGCCGGAGTCGGCGAGCCGGCGGAGCCGCTCGTCGTCGAACACGGTGCGGTCGATGTGGCTGATGATCACGCGGTCCATGCGGCCGCCCTTCACCCGGACGAAGTCGGCCGCTTCCTGCGGCTGATCCGGATGCCGGCCGGGGTGCACGTTGATGGCCGCGCCGGTCTCCCGCTGGGCGAGCACCGCGGCGAGCATGACCCGCTGCTCCTGCGCGGTCCACGGAGCCTGGCAGCCGATCTCGCCGATGATGCCAGCGCGCACGTCGGTGCCCCACGCGCCGTCGGTCACCGCCTCGACCATCTCCTCCGCGAGGTCCTCGATGGTCCGGGTGGCGTTGGCGGGGTCCTGGTACTCCTCGACATAGTGGCCGCAGCCCATGATCACGTGCGCGCCGCTCGCGCAGGCGATCTCGACGAGGCCGAGCGGATCGGGGCTGAGCCCGCCGCACGAGAGATCGACCACGCTCCGCCCGCCCGCGGCCACCATGCGGCGCACCTCGTCGGCGGCCACGTCGCGCGTGTCGAGCAGGTAGTTGCGCGCGGCGCCCTTGGCCGTCCCGTAGTTGATCGCCCACACGTTGTCGAGCGCCAGCTCGGGCCCGAGGTCGTCCGGCTTGCGCTGCGAGGGATGGCGGATGTCGCACAGCAGGTGCTCGTGCATCAGGGTCGGCCCGAGATCGGCCGGCGCGATGGGGCCGAGCACG
>DASZJM010000486.1:0-17474 GCA_035948165.1 Candidatus Methylomirabilota bacterium | reverse complement strand
CCTGTCGGAGGCGCCGGACCTGATCCTGCTCGACGTGATGATGCCGGGCATGAGCGGCTGGGATCTCTGCCGCGAGATCAGGCGGCGGGGGCTCGACGTCCCGGTCATCATGCTGACCGCGCGCGGCGAGGAGGTGGACCGCGTGCTCGGGCTCGAGCTGGGCGCGGACGACTACGTGAGCAAGCCCTTCAGCCTGCGCGAGCTGATGGCGCGCATCCGGGCCGTGCTGCGCCGGCCGGGCCCGCGGCAGAAATTCGAGGAGTTCGCGTTCGGTGACGTGCGGCTGCACCTGCGGGCGCGCCAGGCCTTCAAGGGCGGGCGGGAGGTGCGGCTCACCCGCAAGGAGTTCGACCTGCTCCGTTACCTGATCGAGCACCCCGGGGAGGTCATCACCCGCGACCGGCTCCTCGACGAGGTGTGGGGCTACGAGCGGTTTCCCACCACCCGGACGGTCGACACCCATATCCTGAGACTGCGACAGAAGTTCGAGGACGACCCGGAGCGGCCCGCGCACATCCTCACCGCGCACGGGCAGGGCTATCGCTTCGTCGTCGAGAGAGGAGGGACGTGATGAAGGAGACGACCCCGGAGCTGGCCCGGCGCACCCCGCCCGGCCAGGTGCTGACCCGGAAGTGGCCGGTGCTCACCTACGGCCTTACCCCGCGCTTCGACCCCGCCAAGTGGTCGTTCCGCTGCTTCGGCCTGGTCGAGCAGGAGGTGAGCTTCAGCTGGCCCGAGTTCCTGGCCCTCCCGCGCGCGGAAGTCACGTGCGACATCCACTGCGTGACCCACTGGTCGCGCCTCGACAACGTCTTCGAGGGCGTGCCCATCCGCGAGATCGTGGCGCGGGTGCGGCCGAAGCCCGAGGCGAGGTACGTCATGGTCCACGCCGACCCCGACTACACCACGAACCTGGCCCTGTCGGACCTGGTCGACGACGACGTGGTGCTGGCCCTTCGGCACGACGGACAGGACCTGACCCCAGAGCACGGCGGGCCGCTCCGCCTGGTGGTGCCGAAGCTCTACTTCTGGAAGAGCGCGAAGTGGGTGCGCGGCTTCGAGTTCCTCGACGTGAATCCGCCCGGCTTCTGGGAGGTGAACGGCTACCACATGCACGCCGATCCGTGGGCCGAGGAGCGCTACGCCGATCAGGAGACCCACGCGATGCAGACGATGCGGGCGGAAGCCGCCCGTCGCCTCCGCACCCGCTAACCCCTCTCCCCTCCGGGGACCCGCTGACCCTCTCCCCTCTGGGGAGAAGGTAGGGTGAGGGGCTACGCCCCCAGAAACCCGCGGACCTCCCGCGCGAACTCCTCCGGGCGATCGGCGGGCACGGTGTGCCCGGCCCCCGCGATCTCGACCACGCGCCCGTCGGGCAGCCGCTCCGCCATCTTCTTGGCCACGTCGGGGGCGAGGATGTCGCTCTCCGCCCCGCGCACCACCAGGGTCGGGCAGGTGATCCGCGGCAGCGGCTCCCACAGGTCCACCGCGTCGCGGCGGCCCGCGCGCATCATGTCGCGCAGGCCCTTGGCGTACTTCCAGGTGAGCTCGCCGTCGGGCTGCCGCTTGAGCCCGTGCCGCACCCGCTCCCGCAGCATGGCGACATCCTGGAGGGGGTTGGCGCGCCGGATGTACTCCACCGCCCACTCCTCGCTCTCGATGCGCTCGGGCGAGTTCGCCATCATGTCGCGCACGCGCTGCAGGCCGGCCAGGGCGATATCGGGGCCGATGTCGATGATGACGAGCCGCTCGAGCCGTGCCGCGTGCTCGCCCGCGTACCGGATCGCGATGCGCCCGCCCATCGAGTGCCCCACCAGGGCGAAGCGCGGCAGGCGCAGGCTGTCCGCGAAGGCGGCCACGTCGTCGGCCATCGTGCCCACGCCGTAATCGTCGTCGGGCGCGGGGTCGCTGTCGCCGTGGCCGCGCTGATCGAGCGCGAGCACCCGGCGCCCGGGGACCAGCCGGGAGGCCAGGTGGTCCCATACCCGCGCGTGGCCGGTGATGCCGTGCAGCAGGACCACCGGCGGGGCGTCGGCGGGCCCCCAGTCGAGATAGTGAAGCGTGATGCCGTTGACATTGGCGGTGCGCTCGGTGAAGGACATGGTGTCGGCAGTCTAGGCCCGCGGCGCGCCCCGGTCAATCGCGCGCGGCTTGCCTATCCGGGAGCCGTGACGGTAGAGTGAAGCACCCCTCAGCCTACCCTCTCCCCTCGGGGGAGAGGGAGAGAAGAGACCCCAGACATGGCGACGCACGCGATCACGGATGTGGCGATCATTCTGAAGCCCGAAGACGACGTGGCGATCGCCAAGAAGGAGATTCCCGCCGGCACGATTCTGGAAGACGCGGGCGGCCGCATCGAGGTGCGGCAGGACATCCGGCCGGGCCACAAGGTGGCGCGGCGAGCCCGGCGCAGCGGAGAGACGGTGCGCCGCTACGGGCAGCCCATCGGGTTCGCCACCGCGGACATCGCGGTCGGCGACCACGTGCACACCCAGAACGTGGCGGTGGGCGATCTCAAGCAGCAGTATGAAGTCGGCACCGACGTGCGGCCGGTCGCCTTCTACCCGCCGGCCGAGATGCGCTATTTCGACGGCTACCTCAGAGAGGATGGCCGCGTCGGCACCCGCAATTACGTGGCGGTGATCTCGGGGGTGAACTGCTCGGCCAGCGTGAGCCAGTTCGTGAAGGACAAGTTCCGCGACGTGACGCGCGACTATCCCAACATCGACGGGGTGCTCGCGATCACCCACAAGTCGGGCTGCGGCACCAAGCTCTTCGGCGAGGATCACCTGGCGCTCCAGCGGGTGCTGGCCGGCTACGCCAAGCACCCGAATATCGCGGCCTACATCCTGATCGGGCTCGGCTGCGAGGTGAACCAGGCCGCGGTCATGGTGGATCGCCAGCGCATGGCCGCGCCCGGGCATCCCGAGCGCAAGCCGTTCGTGGTCAACATCCAGGAGGCGGGCGGCATCCGCAAGACGGTGGAGGCCGCGGTCCGCGAGGTGGCCAAGCTCCTGCCCATGGCCAGCGAGGCGCGCCGGACGAAGCAGCCGGTGTCGGAGCTCTGCCTGGCCACCAACTGCGGCGGCTCCGACGGCGCCTCCGGCATCACCGCGAACCCGGCGCTCGGCTGGGCGGTGGACGAGTTGGTGCGTTACGGCGGCACCGGCGTGCTCGCGGAGACGCCGGAGATCTACGGGGCCGAGCACCTGCTGATCCGCCGCGCGATCAACGAGGGCGTGGCCAAGAAGCTGATCGATCGCTACAAGTGGTGGGAGTGGTACTGCCGCGGCATCGAGGCGATGGACAACAACCCCGCCCCCGGCAACAAGGCGGGCGGCATCACCACCGTCTTCGAGAAGTCGCTCGGCGGCGTCACCAAGGGCGGCACCACCCCGATGATGGACGTGTTCCAGTACGGCGAGCCCATCACCACTCGCGGCTTCGTGTTCATGGACACCCCCGGCCACGACCCGGTGTCGATCACCGGGCTCGTGGCGGGCGGCTGCAACCTGATCTGCTTCACCACCGGCCGCGGCTCGGTGTTCGGCTGCAAGCCGGTGCCGTCGATCAAGCTCGCCACCAACAGCCTCATGTACCGGCACATGTCGGAGGACATGGACATCAACTGCGGGGTGATCCTCGAGGGCACCCCGCTGCCCGAGGTCGGCCGGCAGATCTTCGAAGAGATCGTCGCGGTCGCCTCCGGCAAGCGTAGCAAGAGCGAGCTCTCCGGCGTCGGCGAAGAGGAATTCGCGCCGTGGATCATCGGGCCCGTCATGTAGCAGGGTGAGGCGCAGCCGAAGGCGAGCCGAACGCATTCCAAAAATGCAGTAAGGAAGTAAAGCATCGAGAGCAGCACCGCGAGCGCGACAACGCGGCCAGGAGACCGCAGCGGCGGGAGGCGCAGGCCGAATGCCAGGGCACCCGGGAATGTATCGCGGCGACCGGCGCCGCAAGGAAGATCAGCGCAAGGCCAAGCAGGAAGCCAAGCGCGCGCGCAAGGCGGAGCGGCGCGAGAACGGGGCGACCGGTCCCGAGATGGGCGAGCCGCTCACCGCGGGCGGCGGAGAATCGACCGAGTTCGTGTGGTTCTCGCCCAGCAAGGGCCGTACCGTCACCACGCCGAGCGCGGCGCCCCCCACGGTGGACGAGATCGACGACTGGACGCTGATCAGCGAGCCGCCGGCCGGCGGCTAGCCGCGGACCGGGACGGAGCGCGGCGCGGGAGGAGCCGGCCGCTCGACGTCCTCGTCGGCGAGGCGGCCCCCCACGAAGAACGGGGTCCAGAACTCGTCCGCGGGCACCGGCTTCATGCGCCGGTCCGCGAAGCGCGCGGCGCGGAAGCCGGCGCGGGCGCGCACGATGAAGCTGTAGAAGTGCAGCAGGCCCCCCGAGGCGAACTTGCCGTTGAAGATGATGTCGAGCGGCAGGTGCAGCAGCATGCCGAAGACCCAGCCCCAGAGCCATTCGACCTGGGTGAACCACGCCAGCGCGGCCAGCAGGGCGAGGAGCTCGTAGGAGTGCAGCACGAGCACGACCCGCTCGACGCGCCCGCCCAGGTAGTAACGGAGGAACGAAGCGGGACGGAGATCGCGCTGGCGCTCGAACAGCACGTAGTCGACCACGTGGTCGACGTCGATGAGGAAGCCGCCCGCGGCCAGGCCCGCGACCAGCTCCACGCTGCCGGTTCCCGCGTACACTGCAGCGCAGGCCGCAGCGGTGGTGACGAGGTGTCCTCCGGGGCTCATGGCGTGACGACTACCGCGCGTAGGGGCGGCGGAAACGGCGGACCGGAACCGGGACCGGCCGGCGAGACGGCTCGAGCCACCCGAGCGGGATCGTGTCAATCAGGTCTAGGATGCGGAGTCCCAGTCGCTTCAGCATGACCCCTGAGGGAGCAACTCCGGTGCCAGGGGGCCAGGGCACGCAACTAGCTGAATTGTCGATGGATCGCGGGGCGGATGGGGACTCGGCGGGCCAAAACAGGAAGATCCTGGGACCAAAATGGGGAGATCGATGCCTGGAGAGTCGGCATGACCGCGCAACGGACGAATGAAGTCGGGTTCGGCGACATCGTCGCCTCCGAGCCGGCGGTCTGGGAGATTCAGACCACCGGGCCGGGGCCGCAGGGCAGCCTTCCGCTCACCGCCGAGATGCTGCTCGAGCGGCCGAGCGGCGACATCTTCGGCATGACCCAGAACGCGGGCATGGGCTGGGATCCGCGCGAGCTGGGCCGGCCCCAGTTCCTCATGCTGTCTACCCAGGGTGGCATCCGCGCCGCCGACGGGCGTCCCATCGCGCTCGGCTATCACACCGGACACTGGGAGATCGGCCTGCTCATGCAGGCGGCCGCCCAGGAGCTGGTGGCGCTGGGCGGCCTGCCGTTCGCGGGCTTCTGCTCGGACCCGTGCGACGGGCGCACCCAGGGCACGCCCGGCATGATGGACAGCCTCGCGTATCGCAACGACGCCGCGGTGGTGCTGCGCCGCCTCGCCCGCTCGCTGCCCACCCGCAAGGGCGTGCTGGGCGTCGCCACCTGCGACAAGGGCTTGCCCGCGATGATGATGGCGCTGGCCGCGCTGCGCGACCTCGCGTGCGTGCTGGTGCCGGGCGGGGTGACCTTGCCCCCGCAGGAGGGCGAGGACGCGGGCACCGTGCAGGCCATCGGTGCGCGCTTCGCCCACGGCGAGCTGACGCTCGAGCGGGCCGCCGAGCTCGGCTGCCGGGCGTGCGGCTCTCCGGGAGGCGGCTGCCAGTTCCTCGGCACCGCGGCCACCGCGCAGGTGGTGGGCGAGGCCCTCGGCCTCTCCCTCCCGCACAGCGCGCTGGCGCCCTCGGGCCAGCCGATCTGGCTCGACATGGCGCGCCGCTCGGCGCGCGCGCTCGTCTCGCTCGAGGCCCGGGGCCTGGCCACTCGTGACGTGGTCACCGACGCCGCGGTCCGCAACGCCATGATGGTGCACGCCGCGGTCGGCGGCTCGACCAATCTCCTCCTGCACCTGACCGCGATCGCCCACGCGGCGGGCCTCCGCCGCCCGGTGGTGGACGACTGGATCGACGTCAACCGCCGCGTCCCCCGCCTGGTCGACGTGCTGCCGAACGGGCCCCGCAATCACCCCACCGTGCGCGTCTTCCTGGCCGGCGGGGTGCCGGAGGTGATGCTGCACCTGCGCCGCGGCGGCCTGCTCGACGAGCGCTGTCTCACCGTCTCGGGCGAGACCCTCGGGCGCGTGCTCGACTGGTGGGAGGGCTCGGAGCGGCGCCGCGCCCTGCGGGAGCGGCTGCGCGAGCAGGACGGCGTGGACCCGGACGACGTCATCATGGACCCGGAGCGGGCGCGCGCCCGCGGCCTCACCAGCACGGTCACGTTCCCGCGCGGCAACCTGGCGCCGGAGGGCGCGGTGATCAAGTCCACCGCGATCGATCCGTCGGTGGTGGACGCGGACGGGGTCTACCGCAAGACCGGTCCGACCCGCGTGTTCACCACCGAGCGCGCGGCCATCGCGGCGATCAAGAGCACAGGGCCCGCGCGGGTGAAGCCGGGCGACGTCATGGTGCTGATCTGTCGTGGGCCGCTGGGGGCGGGGATGGAGGAGATCTACCAGATCACCTCCGCGCTCAAGCATCTCTCGTGGGGCAAGCAGGTCGCGGTGATCACCGACGCGCGCTTTTCCGGCGTGTCGACCGGCGCCTGCATCGGCCACGTCGGCCCCGAGGCGCTCGCGGGCGGGCCCATCGGGCGGCTGCGCGACGGCGACCTGGTGCAGATCGTGATCGATCGGCTGCGCCTGGAGGGTCGGGTGGATCTGGTCGGGGCCGACGGGGTGACTTTCGGCGCGGAGGAGGGCACCCGGGTGCTCGCGGGCCGGGCGCCGCGGCCGGATCTGGCGCCCGATCCGCAGCTGCCCGAGGACACGCGGCTCTGGGCCGCGCTCCAGCAGGCGGGCGGTGGGGCGTGGGGCGGCTGCGTCTATGACGTCGACGCCATCGTCCACTCCCTCTCCGCGCGCCCCCCTCTCCCCTCGGGGGAGAGGGCCGGGTGAGGGGTGGTCCGACGCCGCGCTACGACTGGGTGACGGTCACCACCAGGCCGATCGACGCCAGGATGTTGCCGACCCGCACGCACTCGGTCTCGGCGCCGACCTTCACCACCGCGCGCCCGGTGTTGTGCACCTCCCACGCGAGCTCCCACCCGCGCTCCTCCGAGCAGGCGATCGCCTTCATCAGCTGCTGCACCACCTGCTCGAACGTGTGACAGTCGCAGTTGTGGAGGATGGTCATCCACGGCGGAGCGAGCGCGACGTCGGTGTCCTCGAGCTCGTCGACCTGGGGGCTCTCGGTGGAAGCCCGCATGGCGAGGCCTACCCGATGACGCCGGCCGCGCGGAGCCGCGCGATCGTGCTGTCGCTGTAGCCCAGCACCTCGCGCAGGATCGGATCGGTGTGCTCGCCCAGCCGCGGGGCCCGCTGCGGGTGACGGATCTCCCCGTCGGTGCGCACCGGGCTCCGTACCTCGCGCAGCGTGCCGAAGTCGGGGTGCTCCACCTCCACGATCATGTCGCGGGCCCGCACCTGCGGGTCGGCGAGGGCCTGGCGCACGTCGTTGACCGGCGCGCACGGCACGCGGCCGCGCAGGCGGTCGAGCCAGTCGGCGGTGGTGCGGGTCGCGAAGCGCTCGTGCAGGACCGGCAGGAGGGCGTCGCGGTTGGCGAAGCGATCGGGGAAGGTGCCGAAGCGCGGGTCGTCGGCCAGCTCCGGCACGCCCAGGGTCTCCACCAGGTCGCGCCAGAACTTGTCCTTGTTGCAGAAGATCACGATCCAGCCGTCGCGGGTGCGGAAGTTCTGGGCCGGCACGAGGGTCTGATGCGCCGACTCCCGCGTGCGCTCGGCGATCCAGTCGCGATTGAGGGTCCAGATCGCGAAGTAGGAGAGCATGCTCACCGCGGTGTCGAGCAGAGAGATGTCGACGTCGCGCCCGACCCCGGTGCGCTGGGCGTCGAAGAGCCCGACCATCAGGCCCACCATCGCGGCGTAGCCGCCCGCGAAGTCGATCACCGAGACCCCGCACTTGCCCGGCGGCCCGTCCGGCTCGCCGGTCACCGACATGTAGCCCGCGTAGCCCTGCACCAGGTAGTCGAAGGCGGGCTCGGCCGCGCGCGGGCCGGTGCGCCCGTAGCCGGTGAGCGAGCAGCAGACCACCCGCGGGTTGGTGTCCTTGAGCTGCTCGTAGGTGAGGCCGAGCTTCTCGGGCAGGTCGCCGCGCGCATTGTTGAAGACCGCTTCGGAGACGCGCACCAGGTCACGGAAGACCGCCTGGCCGTCCGGATGGCGCAGGTTGAGCGAGACCGACCGCTTGCCCCGGTTGAACGACTGGAAGTAGGGCGAGTCGGCCTCGCCCTGGAACGGCGGCACGTAGCGTGCGCTGTCGCCGCCCACGCCCGGATCCTCGACCTTGACGATGTCGGCGCCCAGGTCGGCGAGCATCTGGGTGCCGAAGGGGCCGGCCCCGAACTGCGAGACGGCCAGGATCCGGAGCCCGTCCAGCGGGGGGCGCGCCATCTCAGTAGGGGAGCCGGCCCTCGCCGAGGGTGGCGTGGGCCTTCTTGGGCACCAGGACCTTCCGGGTGTAGGAGCACACCACCTCGTTGCGCTGGTTGAACCCCTCGGTGGCCACCGTGACGATCCCGCGGTCGCCCTGGCTCGACTCGCGCAGCTCGAGCACGCGGGTGCGGGCGTAGAGCGTGTCGCCGATGAAGGTGGGCTTCTCGTGCTTGAGGGCGTTCACCTCGAGGTTGGCGATCGCGCGCCCGGAGATGTCGGCCACCGTCATGCCGATCACCACGCTGTAGACGAGCGGACCCATCACCACCCGCTGCTTGTGCTGGGTGTAGGTCTGCGCGTAGTGGGCGTCGGAGTGGAGCGGGTGCTGGTTCATGGTCAGGAGCGCGAACCACGTGCAGTCCGCCTCGGTGATGGTGCGGCCGGGCCAGTGGGTGAACGCCTGGCCGACGGCGAACTCCTCGTAGTAGCGGCCGTAGCTCATCGCGCCCTCACGGGAGCTGGCTGGCGAGCCAGCGGGCCGCGAGCCGCCGCCGCTCGGTGGCCGGATCGCGCGGGCCCAGCAGCAGGGCCGCCGCGTCCCGGTAGTAGCGCTCCACCGGGAACTCGCTGGTGTAGCCGTAGCCTCCGTGGATGCGCATGGCCTCGAGGGTCACGGTGTAGGCGGTCTCGCCCGCGGTGAGCCGGGCCATGGTGGCGCCCGCGTCGTCGCGCGAGTCCACGTCGAGCCGCTCGGCCGCGCGCGCGGTGAGGAGCCGCGCCACCGTGATGCGGGTGGCCATGTCGGCCAGCTTAAGCTGGATGGCCTGGTGTTGGCAGATCGGCTGCCCGAACGTGGAGCGCTGCTGCGAGTACCGCAGCGCGGCCTCGAAGGCGGCCTGGGCCAGGCCGACCGCGGTGGCCGCGGTGCCCACGTTGCAGACCGCCTCCAGCAGGGTCTCGGCGCCCTCGCGCAGCGCCGCGACGGCTCCCAGGCGGACGCCAACCAGCACCACGTCCGCCGCGCCCAGGCCGCGCAGGCCCACCGTGTCGGAGGCGAGCCCCACCGTGAGGCCGGCCCGCCCCGCCTCCACCGCGAAGCAGCGGCTGCGCCCGTCCTCCAGCGCGGTGTTCACGAGGAAGAGCTTGGCGCGGCCCGCGTTGGCGACCACCGGCGCCGATCCGGTCAGGACCCAGTCTGCCCCGGCCCGGCGCGCCCCGATCGACGGGCCGATGATCGGCGCGGTCCAGCGCTCCCCGCGCGTCATCGGGGGCAGCAGCCGCTCACGGACGTCGCGGGGCGCGTGGCGCGCGATGGCGAGGCTCGCCGCGAGCTGGGCGCCGAGCCAGGCGCCGAGCGTGGCCGAGCCGCGGGCCACCTCCTCCACGATCATCGCGGTGGTGGCGAGGGAGAGCCCGAGGCCGCCGTGGTCCGGCTCGGCGAGCGCGCCGAAGATGCCGAGCTCGGCGAGCCGCGCGACCAGCGGCTCGGGATCGCGACGCTCCGCCTCGTAGTCGTGGATGACCGACGCCACGTCCTTCTCCACCGCCTGCCGCACCCCCAGGACCAGCTGGCGCTGCTCCTCCGGCAGGTCGTCGCGGCTGGTCAGCGCGCCGGGCCGCTCGCCGTAACGCTCGAGCAGGTTGCGGCAGATGATGAGCCGCTGGATCTCGTTGGTGCCCTCGCCGATGATCATGAGCGGGGCGTCGCGGTAGAGCCGCTCGGCCAGGCCGGAGGCGAGCTGCCCGCGCGCGCCCTCGATGCGCATCGCCTCGACCGCCACCTCCTGCGCCGACTCGGAGGCGTGGAGCTTGGCCATGCCCGCCTCCAGGTCGCAGCGGTCGCCCCGGTCCTTCATGGCCGCGGCCCAGTAGGTGACCAGGCGGGCCGATTCGACGCGGGTGGCGATGTCGGCCAGGGCCGCGGGCGGCTCGGGCAGCGCCCTCGCGACCCGCACCGCCTCGTCGAGGCCGGCCTGGGCCACCCCGACCGCGCGCGCCGCGATGTTGATGCGCCCGGTCTCGAGCCCCGACATCACGTGCTTGAAGCCGCGGCCCTCGACCCCGCCCACCAGGTTCGCGGCCGGGCAGGGGAAGCCGTCGAAGACCAGCTCCGCGGTGTCCACCCCCTTGTAGCCGAGCTTGGCGATGGACTTGACGACCTCGAGACCGGGGGCGCCCTTCTCCACGATGAAGCAGGACATGCCGCGGTGGCGCGGCCGGGCGTCCGGCTCGGTGAGGGCGAGCAGCGCGAAGGTGTTGCCCTCCCGCCCGTTCGTCACGAACATCTTGGACCCGGAGAGGAGGTACCGGTCGCCGTCGCGCCGGGCCACCGTCCGGATGGCCTGCACGTCCGATCCGGCGTGGGGCTCGGTGAGGCAGAGGCCGCCGCGGGCCTCGCCGCTCGCGAAGCGGGGCAGGAGGCGGGCGCGCTGCTCCTCCGTGCCGTGCTGGTGGACGATGAGCGCGGCCATCGTGTGGCTGTTGATGACCCCGGCCAGCGACATGAAGCCCCGGCAGAGCTCCTCGATGATCCGGGCGTAGGTGGTGACGTCGAGGCCCAGCCCGCCATACCGGGCGGGGACCAGGGCCCCGAAGAGCCCCATCCGCGCCATGCGCTCCACCAGATCGCGAGGATAGCGGTCGGCGTGCTCCAGCGCGGGGGCGGCGGGCCGCACGTCCCGCTCGACGAACTCGCGCACGGCCTCCACGAGGGCGGGGACGCGGCTTGGACCTGGACTCACGGGGACCTCGCGATGATCGCTCTGTTGCTGCGTCGAGACTAGCAAAGCCCGCGAGCGTATTGCAAGGCGAGGCCCCTCGTTTCTTGGACGCGGGTCGCCCGGCCCGGTATGCTTAGGGCATGAACTTTACCGTGGCCAGCTACAACATCCACAAGTGCGCGGGCCTGGACGGCCGCGTGGATCTCGACCGCATCGCCGACGTGATCCGGGAGATCGACGCCGACCTGGTGGGTCTGCAGGAAGTCTTCCGGCCGCAGGCCCTCAGCCTGGCCGAGCGGCTGGGCGTCCAGGTGGCGATGGGTCCGACCCGGGAGCGCGACGGGCACCTTTACGGCAACGCGATCCTCACCCGGCTCGCCATCCGGGGGAGCCGCACCTTCGATCTCTCCCAGCCGGACCGGGAGCCCCGCGGCGGCATCCGCCTTGATCTACAGATGCCGGACGGGCACGGGCCGCACGCGCTCCTGCACCTCTTCAACGTGCACTTCGGGCTGCAGATCCGCGAGCGGGCCGAGCAGGTGCGGCGGCTCGTGCGGGAGCACATCCTCCACGACGAGCTGACCGGGCCGCGGGTGGTGGTGGGCGACCTCAACGAGTGGTTCTGGTTCCGGGGCCCGGTCGGGCGCACCCTGCGCCGCGAGCTGCACGGCCCCCGGATCCGCCGGACCCATCCGGCCCCGCTCCCGCTCTTCCCGCTCGATCGCATCTACTGGGATCGAGATCTCGCCGCCGACGGCTTCCACGTGCACCGGAGCCGTCTCGCCCGCGTGGCCTCCGACCACCTCCCGGTCGTGGCCCGCCTCCGGATGGCGTCCGCGCGCGGCTGACCCGCCGCGCGCTGCCGAGTGGGCCGTGGCGGACACCGAGCGGCTCTTGCACGCTGCCCAGCGGCTCGGCGGCGGAGAGGCCGAGCCGGCCGACCTGGAGCTGGTGCGGGACGCCCACCCGGCCGATCTCGCCCACGTGCTGCCGCACCTGGCCACGGAGGAGCGCCACGCCCTCTTCCGCTCGTTCGGGCGCGACCGGGCCGGCGACGTGCTCTCCGAGATGGACGACCACACCCTGCTCGAGCTGATCCGCGGCCTCGACGACGTCGAGCTCTCCCGCATCCTCGAGCAGATGCCCGCCGAGCACGCCGCCGACGTGGTGGACGAGCTGCCTACCGAGCAGGCCGAGAAGATCCTCGACCTCATGGAGGAGCAGAAGTCGGAGGAGGTGCAGGGCATCCTCGAGTACCCGGAGCAGTCGGCCGGGCGCCTCATGTCCCCCGACTTCGTGGCCCGTCCCGAGAACGCCACGGTGGAGGAGGCGATCCAGCACATCCGGCGATCGATCACCCAGGAGCGCCCGTTCGAGCTCTACGTCGTCGACGACCATCAGCACCTGGTGGGCCGCGTCCCGCTGCGGCGCCTGCTCATCGCCTCGCCCCGCACCCCGCTCTCCGCCCTCCTCGACGACGAGCTGGTGAGCGTGCGGCCCGAGATGGACCGCGAGGACGTGGCTCGGCTGGTGGCCAAGTACGACCTGGTGAGCCTGCCGGTGGTCGACGAGCAGAACCGGCTCCTCGGCACCATCTCGGTCGACGACGTGATCGACATCATGCAGGAGGAGGCGTCCGAGGACATCTTCCGCATCGCCGGCTCGGACGCGGCCGAGCTCGAGCGGCGCACCCCCTTCCAGGTGGCGCTGCTGCGGCTGCCCTGGGTGCTGAGCACGCTGCTGATCGAGCTCCTGGCCGGGCTCGTCATCCACTTCTTCGACCGCACCCTCGGCAAGGTCATCCTGCTCGCGTCGTTCATGCCGGTGATCCAGGCGATCTCGGGCAACACCGGGCTGCAGTCGGTGACGGTGGTGGTGCGTGGGCTCGCCACCGGGCAGGTGCAGCTCTCCCGCTGGTGGGAGCCGCTGCGCCGGCAGGCGCAGACCTCGAGCATCCTCGGCGCGGTGTGCGCGCTGGTGGTGGGCATGGTCGGCTGGCTCTGGCACTCGCCCGCCTTCGCCCTGGTGGTCGCGGTCTCGATGTTCGTCTCGGTGAATCTCTCGGGCACCGCGGGCACCGTGATCCCGATGCTCTCCAAGCGGCTCGGCTTCGATCCGGCCCTCACCGCGGGGCCGTTCGAGACCGCGTTCCAGGACGTCCTCGGCGTGACCATCTTCCTGTCCCTGGCCACGCTGCTCCTGCACTGGCTCACGTGAACGACGACGCTTTGTTGCCGACCGGTGCCACGCTTTGTATCGGGCCGCGGACGGCGAATCTTGCGGGGTGGGAGATCACTCAATGTTGTCGATAGCTTGGGATATGCTTCGGGCTGGCAAGCGCCTTGCTGCCTTCCTCAACCGTCATGGACACGCGGTCTTCGGAGCACGAAGTGTTCGCCCTGCCCGCGGGCGTCGAGGCGGGGCCGGCGCGGCTGCCCTCGCGGGCCCTCGTGGTCGACGACTCGATGGTCGTGGCCGACGTGGTGACCGCGCTGCTGCGCCGCACCGGCTGGACGGTGGACGTGGCCAACACGGTGGACGCCGCGCTCGAGCACGTGCGCGGCGTGCCCTACGACCTGGTGGTCTGCGACGTGTGCATGCCGGATGGCGGCGGGCCCGCCGTCTACTACGCGGCCACCACCCGGCGTCCCGACCTGGCCAACCGCTTCCTGTTCATCACCGGGAACATGGACGACCCGGAGCCCTGGCGCTTCCTGGCCAAGATCCGCGCCCACGTGCTGGAGAAGCCCTTCACCGGCCGGGCGCTCCGTCACGCCCTGATCAAGGTCATCGCCTGACCCGCCGGCTCGCGCCGGCGCTCCTCCTGCTCCTGACGCTCGTCGCCGCCCCCGCCTGGGCCGGCGCTCCCACCGAGCAGCTCCGCGCGCTCACCGACCGCGTGGTGAAGGTCCTCCAGGATCCCGCGCTCGACCAGACCCAGCGCCGCGCCGAGATTCGCGCCATCGCCGTCGAGGCCTTCGACGTCGCGGAGGCGGCGCGGCGTACCCTGGGCCCGCACTGGCCGAAGCGCACGCCGGCCGAGCGGCAGGAGTTCATCGCCCTCTTCCAGGGCCTGCTCGAGCGGGGCTATCTCTCCCGCATCGGGGAGTACGGAGGCGAGAGCGTGCAGTACGTCGGCGAGCGGATCGAGGGCGAGTACGCGACGGTGCGGGCCCTCATCGTCACCCAGAAGGGCACCCAGGTCCCGGTGGAGGCGCGGGTGCTGCGCCAGGGCGACCGCTGGCGGATGTACGACGTGCTGATCGAGAACGTGAGCCTGATCGCGAGCTACCGCTCCCAGTTCGACCGGGTGATCCGCACCTCTTCCTACGAGGAGCTGGTGCGCCGCCTCAAGGCCCGCGAGTAGCGGGCCCGCTACTCCGCGCCCGCGAGGCGGGCGCACGCGAGCAGCAGCGCGTTGGCGCCGTGCTCGACGTCGTCGAGCGGGGTGAACTCCTCCTCGCAGTGGCTGCGGCCGCCCCGCGAGGGGACGAAGATCATGCCGGTGGGACAGATGGCGGCCATGTACTGCGCGTCGTGGCCGGCGCCCGAGAGGATGCGCCGGTGCCCGCACCCGATGGTGGTGGCCGCCTCCTCCACGATCCCCACCACCTCGCGATCGAACGGGGTGCGCGGCACCCGCCAGTAGTGCTCGACCTCGGCGCGGACGCCCTCCTGCCGGGCGGCCACGTGCACCACGTGGTCCAGCATCGCGAGCGCCCGATCGAGGTTCGCCTCCTGCGGATCCCGGAAGTCCACCGAGAGGCTGACCCGCCCCGGGATCGCGTTGGGGATGTTGGGGGTGAGGTCGAGCCGCCCCACGGTGGCCACCAGGTCTCCCGCGATGTGGCGGGCGATGCCGCGCACGCCGGTGACGATCTCGGCCGCGGCCACCAGCGCGTCGTGGCGCAGGCGCATCGGCGTGGGTCCCGCGTGGTCCTGCACCCCGTGGAGCGTGATCCGCGACCAGGCGATGGCCACGATGCCGTCGACGACGCCGAGCGGGAGCCCTTCCTCCTCCAGGATCGGGCCCTGCTCGATGTGCAGCTCGAGATAGGCGCGCATGGGCCGCGGCACGCACGGCTCGGAGCCGAGATACCCGATGCGCTCGAGCTCGTCGACCAGCCGCAGCCCGTCACGGTCGCGGGTGTTGTAGGCGTCCTCGAGCGGGATCTTCCCGGCCATGACCCCCGAGGCGATCATCGCGGGCTGGAAGCGCGCGCCCTCCTCGTTGGTGAACACGATCATCCCGACCGGGTGACGGGTCCGAGCCCGCCGGTCGTTCAGGGTGCGCAGGGTCTCGAGCGCGCAGAGCACCCCGAGCTGGCCATCGTACTTCCCGCCGCTCGGCACCGAGTCCGCGTGCGAGCCCATGAACACCGGCGGCCGCGCTTCCGTCCCCGCCCGCAGGCCGAAGATGTTGCCCATCTGGTCCACCGTGACCGCGAGGCCCGCCTCCTTCATCCAGCGCACCAGGAGGTCGCGCCCGCGCCGGTCGTCGTCGGTCAGGGCCACTCGGTGGAGGCCGCCCCGCGCGGTCTCGCCGATCTTGCCGAGCGTCTCCATGCTCTCCGCCAGCCGGGCCCGATTGATCCGCATCGGCTCCCTCCTCACATGCCGAGATAGGCCTTCTTGAGCCGGTCGTCGGCCAGGAGCTCGCGGGCGGGCCCGGACAGGACGACGCGACCGTTCTCGAGGGCCACCGCGCGATGCGCCAGCGCGAGCGCGCGGCGCACGTTCTGCTCCACCAACAAGACGGTGACCCCGTCGCGGTTGATCGCGGCCACCGTCTCGAAGATCCGCTGCACGAGCACCGGGGCGATGCCGAGCGTCGGCTCGTCGAGCATCAGCAGGCGGGGCCGCGCCATCAGGGCCCGGCCGATCGCGCACATCTGCTGCTCGCCGCCCGAGAGCGAGCCCGCGAGCTGGGTGGCACGATCCTTCAGCACCGGGAAGAGCCGCAGCACGTAGTCGAGGGAGGCGTCCTGCTGCGCGCGGGCCTCGGGGGCGTGCGCGCCCAGCAGCAGGTTCTCGTGCACGGTCATGAACGGGAAGAGGCGGCGACCCTCCGGGACCTGGACGATGCCCTGGGCCACCCGCAGGTGGGCCGGCATCGCGGCCAGGTCCTGGCCGTCGAAGAGCACGCGGCCGCCGCGGGCCGGCAGCGTGCCCGAGATCACCCGCAGGGTGGTGGTCTTGCCCGCCGCGTTGGCGCCGACCAGGGCCATCAGCTCGCCCGCGCGCACCTCGAGGCTCACCCCGTGCAGGGCCTGGAGGTCGCCGTAGAACGCGTCCACGCCCTCAAGCGTCAGCAAACACGAACTCCTCCCCGAGGTAGGCGTCGACCACGCGGGGGTCGCGGCTGATCGCCTCCGGCCGGCCCTCCGCGATCTTCTCGCCGTGGTGGAGCACCACGATCCGCTGGGCGAGACGCATCATTGCGGCCATGATGTGCTCGATCACGATCAGGCCGAGGCCGTCTCCGTGCAGGCGGCGGAGGATCTCGATCATCTCGACCAGCTCGGTGGGGTTGAGCCCCGACATGACCTCGTCGAGCAGCAGGAGGCGCGGCTGGGTGGCGAGGGCGCGGGCCACCTCGAGCCGCTTGCGGAGGCCGATGGGCAGCGAGCGGGCGCGGCTCTCCGCGAAGGCCTCGAGCCGGCACGTCGCGATCACCCGGCGCGCCGCCTCCCGCGCCGCGCTCACCGCGTGCACGCGGGTGAGCGCCCCGATCATCACGTTGTCGAGCACCGAGAGGTTGCCGAAGGGCTTCACGAGCTGGAAGGTGCGGGTGAGGCCCAGCGCGCACACGTGGTGGGGCGCCAGCCCGCTGATGTCGCGCCCGTCGAGCCGCACCGTCCCCGCGTTGGGGGCGTAGAAGCCGGAGATCACGTTGAAGAGCGTGGTCTTGCCCGCCCCGTTGGGCCCGATGATGCCGAGAATCTCCCCGGGCGCCGCGCGCAGGCTGACGTCCTTGACCGCGGTGAGGCCGCCGAAGCGCTTGGTGACCGCGTCAAGCTCGAGCATAGCGTCCCATCGCGCGCAGCCGCTCCCCGATCCAGCCGACCAGGCCCTGGGGCACGAAGCGCACGACCACGATGAGCAGGCAGCCGTAGATGATCAGGTAGATGCCGATGAGCCCCGCCTTGAAGTCGCTGAACGTCGCGCGCAGGTAGGTCTCGAGCGAGGTGATGAGGAGCGAGCCCACGAA
>DASZJM010000485.1:0-12696 GCA_035948165.1 Candidatus Methylomirabilota bacterium | reverse complement strand
GCCGCCGCGGTGGGCAGCGCGTACTCCATCAGCGTCCCGGTGAGGAGCTGGCCCGCGTCGTCGTAGATCAGGTGCTCGAGCAGCGCGCCGCCCACGCCCTGCGCGATCGCCCCCTGCACCTGGCCCTCCACCACGAGCGGGTTGATGACGCGGCCGGTGTCCTCGACGCAGACGTAGCGGCGGATCTCGACGCGCCCGGTGGCCGGCTCCACCTCGACCACCGCGGCCTGTGCCCCCGCCGCGAACGTGCCGCGGATCGGGTCGTAGAAGCGGGTGGCCTCGAGGCCGGGCTCCGTCTCGGGCGGCAGCCGATGGGTCTCGAGGTGCGCGACCCGCGCCACGTCGAGCAGGGTCACCCCGCGATCCGGCAGGCCGCGCACCGCCACGCGGCCGTCGGCCAGCTCCAGGTCCGCGGCGGCCGCCTCCAGCAGATGCGCGGCGATGGCGGTGATCTTCTCGCGCAGGGCGCGCGCCGCCCGCGTGACCGCGCCGCCGCCGATCACTGCCTGGCGCGACGCGAAGGCGCCGAGGCCGAACGGGGTCGCGTCGGTGTCGCCCAGGATCACCCGCACCGCGTCGAGCGGCAGCCCCAGCTCCGCCGCCGCGATCTGGGCCATCGTGGTCTCGAGCCCCTGCCCCTGCGAGGTGACGCCGGCCAGCACCGTCACCGCCCCCGAGGGATCCATGCGCACCGTCGCGCCCTCGTGCCCGGTGCGGAACGGCATGCGCGGTCCCGCGGAGGCGGCCTGCCCGAGCCCGGTCAGCTCGTTGTAGTTGGCGAAGCCGACGCCGAGGTAGCGGCCTTGCGCCCGCGCGCGCGCCTGCTCGGCGCGAAAGCCGGCGTAGCCGATGGCCTCCACCGCCTGCTCGAAGCAGAGCGGGTAGCTCCCGCTGTCGTGCACCAGTCGCGTGGCGGAGGTGTAGGGCAGGTCGGCGGGACCCACCAGGTTGAGGCGGCGCACCGCGACCGGGTCGACCCCGAGCGCGCGGGCACCCAGGTCCAGCAGCCGCTCCATCACGAAGGTCGTGGCCGGCCGCGCCACCCCGCGATAGGGCCCGGCCGGGGTGGTGTGGGTCGCCACCGCGGTCACCTCGCAGCGGTAGTGCGGCACCTTGTAGGGCCCGGCGAGCAGCCCGCCCGCCATGAGGGCCTCGAGGCCCGCGGTCCACGGGAAGACCGAGTACGCGCCCGCGTTGCACGCCACCCGCGCGTCGAGGGCCAGCAGGCGGCCGTCGCGATCGAAGCCGGCGCGGACCGCGTAGTGATGGTCGCGGGCGTGCGCGGAGGCGAGGAAGCTCTCGCGCCGCTGCTCCACCCACTTCACCGGGCGGCCCAGACGCATGGCCAGCAAGGAGAGCGCGACCTCCTCGGGATAGACCACCGCCTTCATGCCGAAGCCGCCGCCCACGTCGGGGGCCACCACGCGGATCCGATTCTCGGGGAGCGCGAGCATCTCGGCGAGCGCGTGGCGCACCAGGTGTGGCACCTGGGTGCCGAGCCACAGGGTGAGCTTGCCCTCGCCCGGGCTCCAGTCGGCCACCCCGGCGCGCCCCTCGAGCGGGGCCGCGGTCTGGCGGTTCGTGCGGAACACGCGCTCCACCACCGCCGCCGCGGCGGCGAGCGTCGCGTCCACCTGGCCGCTCTCGAACCGCCGCGCCAGGAGCACGTTGCCGGGCGCGGCCTCGTGCACGATCGCGCCGCCCCGCGACGGATCGGCGATGTCGAGCGCGGCCGGCAGGGGCTCCCACTCCACCGCGACCAGCGCGGCCGCGTCCTCCGCCGCGTAGCGATCGCGCGCGACCACCGCCGCGATGGCCTCTCCCGCGAAGCGCGCCTCCGGCCACGCGAGGATCGGCTGGCCGGTCATCACGTAGCCCGGGAGTGCGGAACGGGCCTCGATGCGGTGCGGGGCCACGTCGGGATCGGCGCCGGTGACGACCGCGGCCACGCCCGGGGCCGCGCGCGCCGCCGCCGCGTCGATCCGCCGGATGCGCGCGTGGGCGTGCGGGCTCCGCACGAAGGCGACGTGGAGCATGCGGGGCAGCTCGACGTCGGTCACGTAGCGGCCGCGGCCCGCGACGAGCCGCGCATCCTCCTTCCGGGGCAGCGGCGCCCCGAAGACGCCGGACGGGCTCTCGCGGCTCAGCGCGACACGCCGGTCAGGCCGAAGGCGGCCCACGCGAAGGGATGCGGAAAGGCGCGCAGGGTCTCGAGCTGGGCCTGACGGAGCGCGACCATCGGCCCGGCCGGATCGAGGCGATCGTAGAAGGCGCGGATCAGCTCGAAGCTCGCGCGGTCGTCGACCTTCCACAGCGTGGTCACCACCGCCGGGGTGCCCGCGTAGAGGAACGCGCGCTGCAGTCCCACCAGCTCGTCGCCGCGCGAGAGCTGGCCAAGGCCGGTCTCGCACGCCGAGAGCACCACCAGGCGCGCGTGCAGGTCGAGCCCGAACACCTCGCGCACCTCGAGCCGGCCGTCCTCGCCGCCGCCCGGCACTAACAAGATAGCGGAGGACAGCGGGTCGGCCTCGCGGAGCTCGCCGTGGCTCGCGAAGTGGACCAGACCGACCGTGCCGAGTAGAGCCTTGACCTGCGCCTCGGTGGCCTCGCCCTGCACCAGCACCGTCGCCCCGGCCTCGCGCTGGCCCACCATCCGGGCCTCGCGCTCGGCCCACGGCAGCGCGAGCGCCGGACCCAGGTCCGGGTTGCCAACCACGAGCGCGCGGGCGGGAGCGCCCGCCCCCTTGTCGACCAGGTAGCGGAGCACGCTCGCGCTCGGCAGGGTCCCGAGCGCGAAGTCCTCCACGAGCCAGTGGCCGGCCGACGAGCGCAGCGCGGCGAACGGGAGGTAGTGCAGGATCGCGTGCGGCACGATCACGAGCCGGTCGCCGTGGATCTCGGCGCGCGCCGGCTCGATCAGCCGGCGATGGAGGATGCGGGCCTGCTGCTCGACGTCCGCGAACGGGGCCTGGCCGGTGATCGCGGTCCGGAAGCGGCGCACCTGGGCCAGCAGCGACGCCCGGTCGCCGGGCAGCCGCACCAGGCGGAAGCGCTCCCGCTCGACGACCCACACCACCGCGCCGCCCTCGCCCACCTGGTACTCCAGCAGGGTCGTCCCCACGGGCAGCAGTCGCTGGATCTCCGGGAGCGTCACCGGCTCCACCGCCATCAGCGAGGCCTGCTCGAGGCTCTCCTTGCGCACCCGATCGAGGAACGCGCGGTATTCGCGCTCGAGCCCGTCGGCCTGCGCCCGAGCGGCCTCCACATCGCCCGAGCCGTCCGCGTCCTCCGCCTCCGCGCGGGCGTCGGCCAGCCGGGAGCGCAGACGCACCTCCTCGTCGACCAGGGCGCGGGTGCGCCCCTTCGAGAGCGTGGTCTGGCTGCCGAGCAGGTCGAGGAAGGTGCGGGAGCGGCTCTGCTCGGCCAGCGCGAAGCCGTCATCGGCGTGCCCGGCCTCGAGCGCCATCGCCACCGCGTGACGGTACATGGCCTGCTTGTCCTCGAAGAAGCCGGTGCGGAGATCGGAGTCGCCCAGGTCCGCGCGGATCTCCTCGATGTGGCGCACCGCCTCGCGCGAGGCGACGAACGCCTCCTCGGTCCGGCCGAGCCCGGCCAGCGCCCGCGACTGGCCGTGGTAGAGCGCGGGCAGCCCGCCCATCCGCTTGATCTGGCTCGCGAGCGTGGTCGCCTGCTGATAGATAGCGAGGGCCCGCGCCCAGTCCTGCCGCGCGAGCGCCAGGCTCCCCTGCCCGGAGAGCGCCTCGATCTCGACCTCGCGCAGCCCGGTCTGGCGGGCATAGCGGAGGCCGCGGTCGAAGGCCCGGTCGGCCTCGTCGGGATGCCCGAGGGCCAGCTCCGCGCGCCCGACGCCGAAGAACGAGGTGGCGGCCCAGCGCCGCAGCTTGGTGCGCAGCCGCTCCGGGGCCCGAGCGGAGAGCCGGCTCTCCGCGCCCTCGAAGAACTGGGCGGCCTGCGTGCTGCGCGCGAGCGCGGTCGCATAGTCCTGCTGTGCGTACGCCACCATCGCGAGGCCCTTCAGGAGGTAGCCCTCGGCCTGATCCTCCCGGCGTCCGCGGAGCCGCGTGTGGCTCAGCTCGAGGCCCTCCTCGAGGATGGCGCGGGAGCGGGCCAGGTCGCCCACCGCCCGGTACGACGAGCCGAGCTGCGCGTGCACCGACGCCCAGGAGCCGAGATCGGCGGGGGTGAGCGCGGACGCCGCCTTGAACATGTCGAGGGCGCGGCCGCCGTCCTGGATGGCCTTCTGGAAGCGGCCCAGCCGGTGCGCGGCCACCATCGCCGCGTGCCACGCCCGCGCCGCGCGCGCGTGGTTGCCGTCGCGCTCGGCCTGCTCGGCGGTGCGCTCGTAGAACGCGAGCGCCTGCGGGCCCTCCCCGCGGTTGACCGCCTCGATGGCCCGCGCCCCGTCGAGCGCGTACTCGTCGGCCGGATCCTGCGCGGGACTCCCCCGGCCCCGCTCCTGTCCGCGATGGCGCCCCTTGCCGCCGCCCTGGCCCTCGGCGTCACCCAGCGGGACCAGCGCCCCGAGCAGCAGCGCGCCGACCAGCAGAGCGGGCCCGAGCCGCCGGGGGCGCATGGCGTGCGGCGCCGATCAGACCGCCAGCACGATGCCGTCGCGGCCGGGGTCGGCGCCGCCGTCGAGCCCATCCGGGTGCACCCGGATGGCGTGGACCGCCGCGAACCCGTAGGTGTGCGGGCTCCGCACCACCTCGTAGCCCTGCTCGACGAGCGCGCGCTCCACCGCGCGCGGGATGCGGTTGGAGACGTCGATGGCGTCGCTCGTCGACGAGAAGCGTGGCGCGCTGACCGCCTCCACCATGGTCATGTCGAAGTCGAGCGCGTTCAGCAGCACCTGGAGGACGCCCATCGCGATCTGCGTCGCCCCCGGGGCGCCGATGACGAGGTGCGGCCGGGGGCCCTCGAACACCACCGAGGGCACCACCGAGCTGAACCGCGCCTTGCCGGGGGCGAGGCTGCCGGGGTGACCCGGCCGCGGATCGAAGACGCCCATGCACCCGTTGTACATGAAGCCGAGCCCGTCGGTGATCACCCCGGAGGGCATGCCGAGCGAGTGGGTCATGGTCACGCAGCCGCCGTCCGCGTCGACGACCGACACGTGGGTGGTGTCGGGGCGCGGCGCGCCCGCGTTGAAGCGGGGCACGTGGGCCTTCTTGCCCGCGCGAATCTCCTCGGCGAGGCCCGCCGCGTACTCCTTGCCGATGAGCCGCTCGACCGGCACCTCGACGAACCGCGGATCGCCCACGTGGCGGTCCTTGTCGATGGTGGCGCGCTTCATCGCCTCCGCCACGATCCGGACGTACTCGGGTGAGTTGTGCTCGAGCTCGGCCAGCGGGAAGCGCTCGAGGACGTTCAGCATCTCGAGCAGCATCACCCCGCCGCCGGGCGGCTGGTTGCTCGACACCCGGTACCCGCGGTAGGTGCCCCAGAGCGGCGCGTTGCGCACCGTCCGCCAGCCCGCGAGGTCGGCGGACCCGAGCAGCCCGTCGTGGCGGCGCACGTCCTCCACGATCGCGTGCGCGATCTCGCCCTCGTAGAAGATCCCGTCCCCGTGCTTGGCGATCAGGCGCAGGGTCTGGCCGAGGTCGCGGTTGACCACGCGGTCGCCCACCCGCTTGGGCGTGCCGTCCGGGCGGCAGTAGAGCGCGCGCGAGGCCGGCGTGAAGGCGAGCCGCTCGTGATTGGCGACCCGGCCCATCTGCCCGTCCTCCGCCCACCACGAGCCCACGTCGGGGCGCACCGTCCAGCCCCCCTCGGCCCACCCGATCGCGGGCTCCACGATCTGCTCCCACGGCAGGCGCCCGTGCTCGCGCTGCGCGTCGCGGTAGGCGCGCAGGCTGGCCGGCACGCAGATCGACTGGTAGCCGACGTCGTTCACCCGCCCGCGCAGGATGAAGCCGTATCCGTCGCGGGCCTCGGACTCGATGCGATCGGCCCACATGTCGGGACGGACCGCCAGCGGCGCGGGAGCGTGGAAGTCGATGTAGCCGTGGAAGCCGGCGGCCGGCATCACGATGCCGCAGCTACCGAAGCCGGCGATCCCGCACATCATCGGATCCACCACGCCCTGCACCAGCGCGCAGGCGATCGCGGAGTCGACCGCGTTGCCGCCCGCTCTCAGGATGTCGGCGCCGGCCTCGACCGCCTCCGGCTGCGCGGCCACGATCATCGCTCGCTTGCGGTATCGCATGGCGGGTCTCCAGTCTCGCGGCGTCCGGGCGGCCCCGGTCAGCCGGCCATCGACTCGATCGTCTCCACCTCGTCGGGGGACAGGGTCAGCGCCGCGCTCGCCAGGTCCTGCGCCATGTGCTCGCGGTCGGAGGTGCCGGTGAGCGGCAGCATGCCCACCGCGAGCGCGAAGCGGAACACGACCTGCGCCGGGGTGGCCCGCTCCCGCGCCGCGATGCGGGCGATCAGCGGGTGGCCCACCACCTCCGGGTTGGCGGTGAGCAGCGAGAACCCCTGGTAGACGATGCGGCGGTCCGCGCAGAAGGCGCGCACGTCGCGGTCCCAGCCGCGCCGCGCGAAGCAGCGGTTCTGCACGAACGTGGGCATGGGGGCGCCGGTGGCGGCGAGCTGCCGCAGGTGCAGCAGCGAGACGTTGCTCACCCCGAGCAGGCGCGTGCGCCCCGCGTCGCGCTCCGCCACCATGGCCCCCCACACCTCGACGTCGTAGTCGCTCCAGTCGTACCCGGAGGCGGGCCCGTGCAGGACGAAGCTGTCCACGTGGTCGGTGCCCAGGTGCTCGAGCGAGCTCTTCATCGACTGGGCCACCTGGGCCGAGAGCTCCGCGGACGGATCGTACGGCAGCCGGTGGTCCTGGCCGGGCTGGTAGGTGAACTTGGTCTGCAGGAAGAGATCGTCGCGTGTCACCACGCCCGCGCGATACGCCGCCGCGAGCCCCTGCCCGACGCCGGCCTCGAGGTAGTGCCGCCGCTGGTTGGCGGTGTCGATGCCGCGGAAGCCGGTGCGCAGGGCCAGCTCGACCAGGGCCGGCGTCCGCTCCTCCTTCCAGGCGGTCCCGTAGAGGAAGGCGGGCGCGGACGGGGCCGGATTCGGTGACATCGCGCCATTCTGCCACGGTCGGCGCCCGCCGGTCTTGTATCCCGGACCCGGCGCGACTAAGCTCGGCGGCCAGGAGGACCGACATGGCCGACCGTGGGATCGAGGCCGTACGCGCACACCTGGCGAAGCTCCCCCCATCCGATTCGCTGACCGTGGCCGAGCGCCGCGCCCAGTACGAGCGCGCCGAGAAGGTCTTCCCGACTCCGGCCGAGGTCAAGGTGGAGCGGGTGACCGCCCCCACCGTCCCCGCGGAGTGGCTGCGGCCCCCGGGCGCGGTCGCCGGGCGCGTGGTGCTGTACCTGCACGGGGGCGGCTACGTGATCGGCTCGCCGCGCTCGCACCGGCATCTGGCCGCCGCCATCGCGACCGCGGGGCAGGCCAGCGCGCTCCTCCTCGACTACCGCCTCGCCCCGGAGCATCCCTACCCCGCGGCCGTCGATGACGCCACCGCCGCCTATCGCTGGCTCCTCGATCTGGGAATCGCCCCGGGCCGGATCGTGATCGCGGGCGACTCCGCCGGCGGCGGCCTCACGGTGGCCACCCTGCTGGCCCTCCGCGACGCCCGGCTGCCCCGGCCCGCGGGCGGCGTCTGCATCTCACCGTGGGTCGATCTCACCTGCGGCGGCGCCAGCTACCGGACGAAGGCGGAGGCCGACCCGATCGTGAAGGAGGCCTCGGTCGGGGAGATGGCCCGCGCCTACCTCGGCGCCATGCCGCCGCGGACGCCGCTGGCCTCGCCGCTCTTCGCGGATCTCCGGAGCCTGCCGCCCCTGCTCGTCCAGGTGGGGAGCGACGAGGTGCTGCTGGACGACGCGGTGCAGCTGGCCGATCGGGCGAAGGCGGCGGGCGTGGACGCGACGCTCGAGGTGTGGGATCGCATGATCCACGTCTGGCACTGGTTCCTGCCCATGCTCGACGAGGCGCAGAACGCGGTCGACGGCATCGGCCGCTTCGTCAGGATGCACGCCGCCTAGCTACATCTGGCTGTTCGACTCGCAGTAGCCGCCGAGCAGGTCCGGGTGCCACCACCCGCCTCCTCGCTCGCACTGCGCCCGCAGCTCGGCCGGCGTGTAGAGCGGCGGCACCGGCGCGCCCGGCGCCGCGCACCCGGCCGTCCCGGCGAGAGCGAGGCCGACGACGGCGGCGAGCAGGGCGCGCGAGAGGCTCGGCATACCGGGGACACGGTACACCCGGCTCGCGTGTCTTGCGATTCGCCGACGCTTCTGGGACGATCCGGCCATGCGGGAGCAGGCCTTCCCGATCGTCCGGCACCCGACCGCGGGGGCCCGCACCCCGATCCTCGTGAGCGTCCCGCACTACGGCACGCAGCCCCTGCCCCACATCACCCGCGACGACTACTCCGAGCCCTGGTTCGAGACGTTCGCCTACGGCTTCGCCGACACCTTCGCGAGCGACCTCTACCACGACCTCCACGAGCACGGGGCCACGCTGCTGGCCACCCCGTTCTCGCGCATCTTCGTCGACGTGAACCGGCGCCGCGACGACTTCGAGCACCACGACGGCGAGGTGCGCTCCCGCCGCGGGGTGGTGCGCACCCACACCATGCGCGAAGTGCCCATCTTCGCCCGGCCCCTCGCGCCCGCGGATCTCGAGGTGCGCCTGCGGACCCTCTACGATCCCTACTACGCCGCGTGCGAGACGCTCCTCGGCCGCCTCCGCGACGCCTACGGCTACGCGCTCCTGCTGGACGCCCACACCGGCAGCCCCCGGCGCATGAAGGACCACCAGGTGATCATCGGGACCCGCCACGGGGCCACCTGCGCGCCCGCGCTCGCCGCCACGGTCGCGCGGATCTTCACCGGCCACGGCTTCGAGGTGCACGACAACGTGAGCGGCTACACCGGCGGGAACATCGTGGCCACCTTCGGCCGGCCCGACACCCACCGGGTCCACGCCCTCCAGCTCGAGATCAACGCCTCGCTCCTGATGACCACCAGCCGCGAGGAGTTCATCGCGCTGATCTCCCGCGGCGGCGTCCCCGAGAAGGCCGAGGGCAACATCGCGCGGGTCCGCGACTGCCTCCGCGAGGTCCTGGCCGCGCTCCCCACCGAGCTCGCCGCCCTGCACGCCCCCTCGACCGAGCCGCTGCCGCCCGCGGCCCGGACCGGTTAAGATCGGGGGCATGCCCGACACCGACCGCAAGCTCGAGATCGTCACCGAGGTCCCCGAATCCGCCATGGTGGTCTTCGCCCATCCCGACGACGCGGAGATCGGCTCCGGCGGCGTCATCGCCCGCTGGGTCGCCGCCGGTTGCGAGGTCACCTACGTGCTGTGCACCAACGGCGACGCGGGCACCGCCGACCGCGATCTCCCCCCCGCCGAGCTGGCCCGGAAGCGGGCGCAGGAGCAGCGGGCCGCCGCCGACTTCATGGGGGTGCGGCACGTGGAGATGCTCGGCTACCCGGACGGCTTCCTGGAGGACTCGCGCGAGTTCCTCGGCGACGTGGTGCGGGCGATCCGCCGGCACCGGCCGCACACCGTGTTCGTCCACGACCCGTACCGCATGAAGGGCTTCCAGCACCGCGACCACCGCAAGGCCGGCATCGCCACCACCGACGCGGTCTACCCGTACGCGCGCGACCACCTGCACTTCCCCGAGCACATCACCCGCGAGGGCCTCGAGCCCCACAAGGTGCGCGAGCTGTGGTACTGGGGCGCCGACGAGCCGGACGTCATCGTGGACGTCACTCCCGGCATCGAGCGGCAGATCGCCGCGCTGGTCCGCCACCAGAGCCAGATGCCGGGCTTCAACGTGCCGGAGGGCGCGACCATCGGGGAGCGGGTGAAGAAGAACGCGGCGGAGCTCGCCGCGGGCTACGGCTTCGAGTACGGCGGGGTCTTCCGCCGCCTCGTCGCGCGCCGGTAGCCGGCGGCAGATAAAGGCCCATCTGCTTCGTTGGCGCCCTCGGCGGCACGCTCGACGTAGGGTACGCCTCGCGGGCCGCCTTCGGGCGCCGCCTCGCGGCTGAGCCTTTCTCCGCCGCCGGCGCCTAGTACTCCGAGAGGAGGCGGTCGACCATCGCGCGGGCGGCGGCCCAGTCGTAGGAGCGGAACATGCGGCGATTCACCACCGGCTGGGCCGCGGAGTAGAACATCTCGTACTGGAGCTGGCGGCCCCCGTACTCGGTGCCGATGAAGTCCCAGATCAGCTTGAGGAGCTTCACCCGCTCCCGCGCGGGCGCCACCGTCGACTGGTAGTAGCGCTCGGTCGCGGCGCGGGTCTCCGGCGACTCGAAGCTCCGCTCCGACGACGGCAGGTGCTGGAAGGCGCCCCCCGCCAGCTCGCGCACGGTCTTGTAGAGGTCGCCGATCAGCCGCCGCTGCAGGCTCATCCCCGCGTAGACGTACTGCGGGTGCGGGCGCGCGTAGCCCTCGCTCACCAGCGGGTAGCGCTCCGCGGCCGCGACCAGCGCGTCGAAGGTCGCGCAGAAGGCCGCGATGTCGCCGCCGAGCGTCGCCTGGGTCACCGGGTCGCCTTCCCCGTGCCCGACCTCCACCAGCTTCACCGCGAGGCCGGCGAGCAGCTCGAGCTTCACCCCGAAGCGCACCAGCGACTGGAAGTTGGCGGTCACGTGGGCGGGCGACTCGTGGAACTGGGCGGTCACCCGCTCCACGCTCCGGTAGACGAACACCTGCTCCCACGGCACCACCACGTCGTCGAAGACCACGGTGGTGTCGATCTCGTCGAAGCGCGAGGAGAGCGGGTAGTCGTAGACGCTGGTGGCCAGCGTGGCGTAGGGCCGCCGCGGCAGCAGCTGGAGCCCCGGCGCGCCCACCGGCACCACCAGCGAGATCGCGTAGTCCTCGTCGCCGGGGACGAGCGGGGTGATGTAGCTCACGAGGAGCCAGTCCGCCATCGTCACCGACGTCGCGATCGAGTGGGCGCCGCGGATCACGATGCCCGCGTCGGTCTCCCGCACCACCCCCGGATGGAGGAAGGGCTCGGGGTGGCGGTGCGCGGGGGTGCCGCGGTCGATCTGGGGCGGCACGATCGCGTAGGCCACGTAGAGATCCTCGTCGCGCGCCCGCGCGTGGAAGCGCACCACGTTGTCCCCGAACTGGCGCCCGCCGCGGTCGAAGAGCTGGCGCCATCCCGCGAAGCCGGTGAGCACCGACGCCACGTGATCGGGGGTGCGGCCCATGAGCCCGTACGAGCCCTCGGCCCAGAAGCGGTGCACCGCGCGGCGGCGGCCCAGGTCCTCGGCCGAGCGTGGGATGAGCCACATCGCCCCGATGCGCCGGCCGCTCTCGGGATCGACGCACGTCGTCCGGTCGGGGGCCTCGCGCGCGGCCTCGTAGCGCTCCGCGATGCGCTGGATGGGCTGAGCGAAAGCGGGGTGGCTGGTCACGTCCGCGACGCGCTCGCCGTCGAGGAACACCGCGCGGTCGTCCCGGAGCGCGGCGAGGTAGTCGGCGGCGCGACGCATGGCGGCAATCTCGCACAGGCGGCAGACGGGGTGCAAGCCTCGGTGCTACTATCCTCGACGGACCCGCACCCGGACCGAGGAGGACGACATGAAGAAGACCGCCGCGCTGCTCGCCCTGTCCACCGCCGTCGTGCTGCTCACCGGGCCGGTCCTGGCCCAGCCTCTGCCGCAGGCGCGGCCCGAGCAGGTGGGCCTCTCGTCGGAGCGTCTCGGCCACCTCGGTCAGGTCCTGCGGCAGGAGATCGAGAAGGGCAAGCTCCCGGGCGCGATCGCGCTGGTCGCGCGCAAGGGCCGCATCGCGTACTACGAGCCCTTCGGGGTGCGCGATCCGGAGACCCGCGCCCCGATGACCCGCGACTCCATCTTCCGCATCTACTCGATGACCAAGCCGATCACCTCGGTCGCGATCATGATGCTGCAGGAGCAGGGCCGCCTCGTCCTCAGCGATCCGGTCTCGAAGTTCCTGCCCCAGCTCACGCACCTACAGGTGGCGGTCGAGAAGAAGGACCCGAGCACCGGCCAGGTCACCGTCGAGATGGTGCCGGCCCAGCGCGAGATCACGATCCAGGACCTGCTGCGGCACACCTCCGGCTTCACCTACGGGGCCCGGACCACCAACGCGACCGTGAAGGCGGCCTACGTGCGGGCCGGGGTGGACGCGCGCGACCTGAGCAACGCGGAGCTGGTCGACCGGCTGGCCCTCGCGCCGCTGGCGCACCAGCCCGGCACCGCCTGGGAGTACAGCCGCTCGGTCGACGTGCTGGGCCGCGTGGTAGAGGTGATCTCCGGCAAGTCCCTCGGCGGCTTCTTCGCGGACCGCATCTTCCGGCCGCTCGCCATGAAGGACTCCGGCTTCTTCGTCCCCAAGGCCCAGCTCGGCCGCCTGGCCCAGGCCTTTCCGATCGATCCCGCCACCGGCGAGAAGATCTCCCTGATCGACGTGACCACGCAGCCCAAGTACGAATCCGGCGGGGGCGGCGGCGTGTCCACCACGGAGGACTACCTCCGCTTCGCCCAGATGCTGCTCGACGGCGGCCACCTCGGCCCCGCGCGGCTCCTGAGCCGCACCACCGTCGCCTTCATGGCCTCCGACCACCTGGGGCCGATCAGCGGCACCATGCACCGGCCCGGCTACACGTTCGGGCTC
>DASZJM010000484.1:0-10727 GCA_035948165.1 Candidatus Methylomirabilota bacterium | reverse complement strand
CGCTGCCCCAACGTGCGGGTGCGGATCGTGGCGGTCTACACCAACACCACGCCCACCGGGCCCCAGCGCGGCGTGCTCGACCCCATCGCCACCTTCTCCACCGAGGCCGCCATCGACGACCTGGCCGCGCGCCTGGGCCTCGACCCGCTCGCGGTGCGGATGACGAACTACGCGGCCGACTTCCAGGGCCTCGACGACACCACTCCCGCGCTCCCCTACACGTCCAAGCACCTCGACGCGTGCCTCGCCGCGGTGGCCGAGGCGATCGGCTGGAGCGAGCGGGACCGGCCGCGCGCGGCGTCGCGCGGCGCGGTGCGGCGCGGAGTCGGCCTCGCGGCCTACTGCATCGAGCGCGGCGGCTACGCGCCCTTCTCGGCCAAGGCCGACGTGGTGGCGCGGCCCGACGGCTCGGTCGAGGTGCAGGCCGGCGTGGTCGAGATCGGGGCGGGGCAGATCACGGTGCTGCCCATGATCGCGGCCGAGGAGCTGGGGCTGCCCGCCGACCGCATCCGCATCCACCACGGCGACACCGACGGCACCCACTACGCGCCGTCGAGCCACGCCTCGCGCATCACCAGCGAGGTGGGCCCCGCGGTGCTGCAGGCCGCCTCCCTGGTGCGCCTCCGGCTCTGCGAGCTGGTGGCCGATCGCCTGGAAGTCTCCCCGCTCGACCTGGTGGCCGTGGACGAGCGCATCCACGTGCGGGGAGCGCCCGAGCGCGGGGTCACCTTCACCGAGGCGTGCGCGCTCATGACCGAGCCCGAGATCCGCGCCACCGGCAGCCGCGCGCCCAACCCCGACGACGTCATCTTCCGGCTCTTCGGCGCCCACGGGGCGGAGGTGGAGGTGGACGTGGAGACCGGCGAGGTACGGGTGCTGCGCATCGTGTGCTCGCACGACATCGGCCGCCCCATCAACCCGAAGCTGGTGGAGTCGCAGCAGTACGGGGGCGCGGTGATGGGGCTCGGCTACGGGCTCTACGAGGAGGCCGAGCTCGACGGCAAGAGCGGTGTGCTGCTGACCCCGGACGTGCACCAGTACCGGGTGCCCACCTCGATGGAGACGCCCATCATCGAGGCCCGCAACATCGAACGCGAGGACGCCTTCTATCCCTACTCGGCCAAGCCGGTCGGGGAGGCGCCGCTGGTCGGGGTGATGCCGGCGGTGCGCAACGCGATCCGCCACGCCCTGGGGATCGGCATCGACCAGCTCCCGATCACGCCCGCGCGCATCCTCGAGGCGCTGGCCGCCCGGAAGACGAGCGCCGATGCGGGATGAGCTGCCGCCGTTCGACCACCTCGAGCCCGGCTCGATCGCGGAGGCGGTGAGCGTGCTGACCGAGCACGGCATGCGCGCCCAGGTCCTGGCCGGCGGCACCGACCTGCTGGGGCTCATGAAGGACCGCATCACCGGCCCGGGCATGCCGCTGCCCGAGGTGCTGGTGAACGTCAAGCGCCTCCCCGAGCTCGCCGGCATCACCGAGGCCGCCGGCGGCGGCCTGCGCATCGGGGCGGCGGTGACGCTCACCGATCTCGAGCGCGACCGGCGGGTCGCGGAGCGCTTCCCGGCCCTGGCCCAGGCCGCCGCCTCGGTGGCCACCCAGCAGATCCGCGCGATGGGCACGGTGGGCGGCAACCTCTGCCAGCGGCCGTGGTGCTGGTACTTCCGCCACCCGCAGTTCCCATGCCTCAAGCGCGGCGGGAGGCAGTGCTTCGCCCTGCCCGGGAGCAACCGCACCTACTTCTCGGTGCTGGGCCTGGGGGTCTGCGTCATGTCGCACCCGTCCGACCTGGCCCCCGCCCTGATGGCCCTCGACGCGCGCCTCACGATCGCGGGGCCGGCCGGGATTCGCGTGGTGCCGATCGACCGGTTCTTCCGCGGGCCGCGGAGCCTCACCGAGACGGTGGTGGAGCGCTCCGAGATCCTCGTCTCGGTGGACGTGCCCGCAGGGCCGGCGGGCGCGAGCAGCCTCTTCCTCAAGCACCGGGTGCGCGGCACCTGGGACTTCGCGCTCTCCGAGGTGGCGGTGTCGGCCACGCCGGGCGCTGGGCGCTGGGACGGCGTGCGCATCGCGCTGGGCGGGGTGGCCCCGTTCCCGTATCGCGCCACCGCGGCGGAGGCGGTGCTGGCCGGCCAGCCGCCCACCGAGTCGCGCGTCCGCGAGGCGGCCGAGGCCGCGCTCAGCCGGGCGCGGCCGCTCACCCAGAACGGCTACAAGATCGACCTGACGCGGGCGCTGGTGACGCGCGCGCTCATGGCCCTGGCGGCCGCGACCGCCTGAGCCGCGATGGCGCGACAGATCCTCCGGCGCCTGCTGCGGGCCGTCGCGGCCCTCCTGGTGGTCACCGCGGTGGTGTTCACCCTGCTCCACCTCTCGGGCGATCCCGCCTACATCCTGCTCACCCCCGAGGCGACCGCGGAGGACCGCGCCGCGTTCCGGGCCGAGTACGGCATGGATCGGCCGCTCTGGGTGCAGTACGGCCGCTACCTCGGCCGCCTCGTCCAGGGAGACTTCGGCCAGTCGCTCTCGTTCCGCACATCGGCGGCCGGGGTCGCGCTCGAGCGCCTGCCCGCCACCCTCGAGCTGACCCTCGCCGCGATGGCGCTGGCGGTGCTGATCTCGCTGCCCGCCGCGGTGCTGGCCGCGGTGCGGCGCGGCACGCTCTTCGACCGCGCCCTGATGATCTTCACCCTGATCGGCCAGACCGTGCCGACCTTCTGGCTCGGCATGGTGATGATCCTGGTCCTGGCGGTGCGCTTCCACCTCTTCCCCGCCTCGGGACGGGGCGGCGTCCTCCACCTGGTGATGCCGGCCACCGCGCTCGCCCTCTGGCTGACCGCGCTGCTGGCCCGGGTGACCCGCAGCGAGATGATCGAGGCGCTCGAGCAGGACTACGTGCGCACCGCCCGCGCCAAGGGGCTCACCGAGCGCGGTATCGCGGCCCGCCACGCGCTCAAGAACGCGCTGCTGCCGATCATCACCGTGATGGGGCTGCAGTTCGGCGGGCTGCTGGGCGGCGCGGTGATGACCGAGACCGTCTTCGCGTGGCCCGGCGTCGGCACCATGATCCTCGACGCGATCTTGAAGAAGGACATGCCGGTGGTGCTGGCCGGCGTGGTGCTCGTGGCCGTCGGCTTCATCCTGGTGAACCTGCTGCTCGACCTGCTCTACACCGTGCTGGACCCGCGGCTGCGGAGGGCCTGAGGCGGTGGCGGCCCAGGACGGGGGAGAGCAGGCGGGGGTGTTGATGGGCCCGGCGACCGCGTCCCCGGCCGCGGCGGAGGCTCCTGCGACGCCCCGGCCCGCGCCGCGGGGCCGCCTCGCCGGGCTGGCCGGCGGCGGGCTCGCGATCCTGCTGATCGCCCTCGCGGTGGCCGCCCTCGCCGACTTCATCGCCCCGCGCGGCTACGACGACCAGGACCTCGCCTTCGCGCTCCAGCCCCCCGCGTGGGCGGGCGGCACCTGGAGCAACCCGCTCGGCACCGACCCGCTCGGGCGCGACGTGCTGAGCCGCATCGTGTACGGGGCGCGCACCTCGCTGCTGCTCGCGCTCGGATCGGTCCTGATCGCGGCGGTGATCGGGGTGACCCTCGGGCTGGTGAGCGGCTGGGCGGGCGGGCGGGTCGACGCGGCGATCATGAGCGCGGTGGAGGCGCAGCTCTCGCTGCCCTACCTGCTCTTCGCCATCGCGTTCATGGCCCTCCTGGGCTCGAGCCTCACCAACCTGGTGATCGTGCTCGTGCTGCGGAGCTGGGTGGTCTACGCCCAGCTCGTGCGGGTGTCAGTGCTGTCGATGAAGACGCGCGAGTTCGTGACGGTGGCGGTGGCCCTGGGCGCGCGCGCGCGCCGCATCGTCTTCCGCCACATCGCGCCCAACGTGATCGCCCCCGCCCTGGTCGTCTCGAGCTTCCAGCTCGCGGAGCTGATCATCGTGGAGTCGTCGCTCGGCTTCCTCGGCCTCGGGGTCCAGCCGCCCACCCCGAGCTGGGGCAGCATGCTGAGCCAGGGACGCGAGTACCTCGGCTCGGCGTGGTGGCTGGTGACCTTCCCCGGGCTGGCCATCATCCTCACCGTGCTGGGCGCCAATCTCTTCGGCGACGCCCTGCGCGACACGCTGGACCCTCGGCTGCGCACGCGCGCCCGCGCCCCGCGCGGCCGGTTCCGCCGGACCCTCAAGGAGACTTCCTGACCATGGACTTCGGCCTCTTCATCCCGTGCCACCGCTTCGACGCCTCGCTCAGCGTCAAGGAGCTCTACGACCAGGTGCTCGACATGGTGACGCTCGCCGACGAGGCGGGCTTCACCACCGCGTGGTTCCCCGAGCACCACCTGGTGCAGTACTACGCCTCGCCGTCGCCCCTCATGTGGATGGTGAAGGCGGCCGCGCACACCCGGCGCATCCGGGTCGGGGCCGCGATCCTGGTCATCCCCTACTACAACCCCCTGCGCCTGGCCGGCGAGATCGGCATGGCCGACGTCCTCTGCGACGGCCGCCTCGAGATCGGCGTCGGTCGCGGGGCCTTCGAGTACGAGTTCGACCGCTTCGGCATCACCGAAGCGATCGGCGCCGCCCGCCTGCGCGAGGGCATGGAGATCGTGGAGGGCCTCCTGACCCAGGACGACTTCTCCTACGAGGGCACCACCTGCTCCTTCGGGCCCGCCACCGCCGTGCCCAAGCCCCTCCAGCAGCCGCACCCGCCCATCTGGGTGGCCGCGCGCTCGCCCGACACCATCGCCTGGGCGCTCAAGCGCGGCTACAACCTCCTGACCACCCCGTGGCGCGACCCGTTCTCGCGCATCCAGAAGCACCACGAGCAGGTCATGCAGATCGCGGCCGCGGTGGGGGCGAGCAAGCCGCCCACCCTCGCGGTCTCGCGCATGACCTACGTGGGCAAGACCGACGTTGAGGCGCTCGACGCGATGGCCGACATCCAGGTGAGCCACCGGATCTTCACGCGGCTCTTCCGCAACGAGGCCAACGTCAAGGGCGGCTTCGCGCTGGCCGAGCCGGTGGACGACGAGTACAGCCGCGAGCAGCTCCTGGCCAACCTGGTCGCCGGCTCGCCCGAGACGTGCATGGAGAAGGTCCGCGCCTACGAGGCGCTCGGGATCAACCAGTTCATCCTGTACGGCGCCTTCGGGCCCGACCACTCCCGCACCATGGCGTCGCTCCGGCGCTTCGCCGAGCAGGTGATGCCGCACTTCCGGAAAGGAACTCGCTCATGACCGGTACTCCCGAGCTGCCCGTGACCCTGATCTCCGCGGACCGCCTCATCGACGGCAGCGGTCGCGAGCCGCTGGCCCGCGGAGCGGTGGCGGTGCGCGGCGATCGCATCGTGGCGGTGGGCGACCGCGTGGATCTGGCCGCGCGCTTCCCGGGCGTGGCCCGCCTCGACTTCCCGGGCGGCACCCTGATGCCGGGCATGGTCGACTCGCACGTCCACGTCACCTTCAGCGCGAGCGCGGTACCGTTCGAGGACATCCAGAACGACGGCGACGTGACGATCGGGCTGCGCGGGGCGATCAACGCGCGCGACGCCCTCCTGGCCGGCGTGACCGTGCTGCGCGACCTGGGCGGGCGCCAGCGCACCACCCTCGAGCTGCGCAACGCGATCGCGGCCGGCGCGATCCCCGGCCCGCGCCTGCTGGTGTGCGGGCGGCCGGTCACGATCCCGAACGGGCACTGCCACTTCCTGGGCGGGGTGGCCCAGGGCGTGCCCGCGGTCACTCGCCTCACCAGCGAGCTGGTCGAGCAGGGCGCGGACGTCATCAAGGTGATGGCCACCGGCGGCAACATGACGGTCACCTCCGACCCGCTCAAGGCCCAGTTCACCCGCGAGGAGATGACCGCGATCGTGGGAATCGCCAACCAGGCGGGGCTGCGGGTGACCGCCCACGCCCGCGGGGTGGAGGGCATCCGGGTCGCGGCGGAGGCCAACGCGCACGGCATCGAGCATTGCCGCATGGAGGTGGGCACGGGAGAGTGGCAGTTCGACCACGAGCTCGCCCGCATGCTGGCCGACAAGGGCATCTTCGCGGCGCCCACCCTCGCCGCGAGCTATCGCGCCTTCCAGCGCCAGGCCGCGGGCGGCAAGGTCGGGATCCGGGCCGGGGCGATCCCGTTCGCCACCCGGCAGAAGAACGCGGCGATGCTGCGGGAGGCGGGCATCCGGGTGGTGGTCGGCACCGACGCGGGCGCCTCGCTCTGCCGCTTCGACGAGGCGGTGCACGTGGAGATGGAGGCCCTGGTGGGCGCGGGCTGGACGCCGCTCGAGGCGATCCACGCGGGAACCCTCGGGGCGGCCACCGCGATCGGCCTCGAGAAGGAGCTGGGCAGCCTCGAGGCGGGCAAGCTCGCCGACCTGGTGGTGACGCACGGTAATCCGGGGCGTGCCATCAGCGACGTGCGCCAGGTGGAGGCGGTGTTCCTGGGCGGCCGCCAGGTGGCGAGCCGGGGGCACGCCACCCTCGACGCGCGGCCCACCCCGTGGCCGGACAGCGCGATCGCGCTCCGCACCGAGTACCGCAGCACCGACGTGGGCCCGCGCCTGCCGAGGGCCTGAGGCGCGCCATGGCCAAGCCCCGCCTCCTCAACATGAGCGGCAAGATCGTCCATTATGAAGACGCGCGCGTCCACGTGCTCTCCACCGCGATGAAGTACGCGGCGAGCGTCTACGAGGCGATGCGCGCGTACTGGAGCGACGCGGACCAGCAGCTCTACGTGTTCCGCCTGCGCGAGCACCTGCGGCGCCTGGAGCGATCCGCCAAGATCGCCCGCATCCCCCTGCCCGCCGACGCGGCGCGGCTGGAGCGCGAGACGCTCGAGATCATCCGGGCCAACGGTCTCCGCGAGGACCTGCACGTGCGCCTGATCGTCTTCGTCGACACCGACGACGGCGGGCTCGCCTCGCGCGAGCCGGTGGGCTACGTCATCGCACCCATCCCCACCACCCGCTACTTCGAGACCGCGGGCCTGCACGTGGGGGTGAGCTCGTGGCACCGCACCGCGGACAACGCGATCCCGGCGCGGGTGAAGGCGGCGGCCAACTACCAGAACAGCCGGCTCGCCCTGCTCCAGGCCAAGACCGACGGCTACGACGACGCGATCATGCTCAACCAGGACGGGAGCGTCGCGGAGGGGCCGGGCTATACTCTCTTCCTCGTGCGCGACGACCAGGCGATGACCCCGTCGGTGACCAGCAACATCCTGGAGGGCGTCACCCGGTCCACCCTGCTCACCCTGTTCCCCGAATCGCTCGGGGTGACGGTGGAGCAGCGCGAGATCGATCGTACCGAGCTCTACGTGGCCGACGAGGCGTTCTTCGCGGGCACCGCCGCCGAGGTGACCCCGATCCTCTCGATCGACCGCCGGCCGGTCGGCGAGGGCGTCATGGGGCCGCTCACCACCAAGGTGCGCGACGCCTACTTCCGGGCGGTGCGCGACGGCTCGGCACCGCACCCGGAGTGGCGCCTGCCGGTCTACGGGGGACACGCGGGTGGCCGCGACCGCTGACGTCGTCGTGGTGGGCGGCGGCGTGATGGGCACCTCCATCGCGCTGCAGCTCGCGCGCCGGCGCGCCGGCCGCGTGGTGCTGTGCGAGAAGTCCCACGTCGCCTCCGGCCCCACCGGCCGCTCCAGCGCGCTGCTGCGCCGGCACTACTCGATCGAGCTCTACGCCCGGATGGCCGCGCGCTCCTTCGAGCTCTATTCCAACTTCGAGGAGCTGACCGGGCGCCCGGCCGAGATCACCCGCTGCGGGCTCGTGATGGCGGTGGGGCCGGAGGACGCGCCGGCCCTGCGCGAGACGGTGGCGATGATGCAGCGGCTCGGGGTCAAGGTCGAGGAGGTCGCGGCGCGCGATCTCCCGCGCGTGGTGCCCGGCCTCTCGGTCGACGGGCTCGGCGCCGCGGCCTGGGAGACCGACACCGGCTACGGCGATCCCGCGAGCGTGAGCCAGGCCTTCGCGGCCCGCGCGCGGGAGCTGGGAGTCGAGATCCGCCAGGACACCCACGTCTCGGGCTTCACGGTGAGCGGCGGGCGGATCTCGGGGGTTCGCACCTCCGCGGGCGACCTGTCGACCTCCACCGTGGTGAACGCGGCCGGCCCCTGGGGCGCCGCGCTCTCGCGCGCGGTCGGCGTCGACCTGCCGATCGTGGCGAGCCGCCAGCAGCTGGTGATCCTCCGCCCGCGCGCCGACGCGGCCGTGGCGCGCCCGGTCCTGGTCGACATGGTCGACCGCGCCTACTACCGGCCCGAGACCGGCGGCCTCGTCCTGGTCGGCACGCGCAACCGCGCCGGGGTCAGCGCGCCGGTCGATCCGGACGCGTTCTCCGAGCGGGTCGATCCCGACCGCGTGGCCTGGACCGCGGAGGCGGCCGCGCGCCGCTTCCCCGCCTTCGCCGACGCGGAGGCGGTGGGCGGCTACGCCTCGGTCTACGACCTGACCCCCGATCTGCACTTCGTCATCGAGCGGAGCCCCAAGGTGCCCGGGCTGGTCCACGCGCTGGGATTCAGCGGGCACGGCTTCAAGCACTCCCCGGTGATCGGCGAGATGGTGGCGGAGCTGGTGGTCGACGGGCGGGTCTCGGTGGTCGACGCCACCCCGTTCTCGTCGGAGCGCTTCGCGGGCCGCTCCGGTCGCCCGGTCCTGGCGGGTCGCTATGGCAGCTGGCCGTTCTGATCGTCACCGGCACTCTCTCTCACCCCACGGAGGTCCCCGGATGCCACGCAACGCTCGCGCCGTCACGATCGGCCTGGTCTCGCTCCTGCTGCTGCTCGCGGTCGGCCTTCGGACCGGTCCCGTCCTCGCGCAGGACCTGGTCATCGCCCAGGGCGCCGACATCACCACGCTCGACCCGACCCAGGCGACCCAGATCCACAACCTGAACCTCTTCTACAACATCTACGACGCGCTGGTGACCTGGGACCCCAAGGACATCGGCAAGCTGGTGCCGGAGCTGGCCGTGTCCTGGCGCTCGATCGATCCGCTCACCTGGCAGTTCAAGCTCCGCCAGGGCGTGAAGTTCCACGACGGTGAGCCGTTCAACGCGGAGTCGGTGAAGTTCACCGTCGATCGGCTGATCACCAAGGGCGTGCACCAGGTCTACGGCGGCTTCAGCACCATCGAGCGGGCCGACGTGGTGGACGCGTACACCATCAACATCGTGACCAGCAAGCCCGACCCGATCCTGGTCAAGCGCTTCGCGGGCTACGGCGGCCAGATCCTGCCGCCGCAGTACATCAAGCAAGTGGACTGGAAGACCTTCGGGATCAAGCCGGTGGGCACCGGCCCCTACAAGTTCGTGGAGTGGGTGAAGGACGACCGGGTGGTGCTCGAGGCCAATCCCACCTACTGGCGCGGCGCGCCCAAGATCAAGAAGGTCGTGTGGCGGCCGATCCCCGACAACTTCGCCCGAGTGGCGGCGCTGACGCGCGGCGAGGCCCAGATCATCACCAAGGTCATCCCGGATCACGTGGCGCAGGTCGAGAAGGCGGGCTGCTGCCGGGTGGAGCACACGCTCACCAACCTCGTGACGGTCTACCTGATCAACGCCCAGAAGGGGCCGCTCGCGAATACGAAAGTCCGCCAGGCCCTGAACTACGCGGTCGACAAGGACAAGATCATCAAGGAGCTCTACAAGGGCTACGCGATCCCCATCGGCAGCGGCATCCCCAACACCGACTTCGGCTACAACCCCAAGATCAAGCCGTACCCCTACGACCCTGCGAAGGCCAAGGCGCTCCTCGCCGAGGCCGGCTTCGCGAGCGGGGTCGACGTCGACGTCCAGAGCGGCAACGGCATCCATCTGAACGACCGCCAGCTCAGCGAGGCGGTGGCGCTCATGCTGCAGGACGTGGGGGTGCGCGCCAAGATCGGCGTGCTCGAGCCCTCGCAGCGGAGCCAGCTCCTGCGCACCAACACCTTCCCCGGCCTCCTGCTCGCGGATCCGGCCAGCACGACCTACGACGCCGACGGGGTGCTCTGGCGGCTGCGCGGACCGGGCGGTATCCTCCACCAGGCCTGGCCCGGCAACTACGAGGGGACGCCGTTCTACAAGCTGATGGAGGAGGCGCGGGTGACGCTCGACATCAGCAAGCGGCTGAAGAGCTATCACGAGGCAGCGCAGATCTGGCACGACGAGGCGCCAGAGCTCTTCCTGTTCCAGGGCGAGATGATCGACGGGGCCCGCAACGAGGTCGTGTACAAGGCCCGCGGCGATCAGCGCATCATCCTCTACGACATCTCGTATCGCTAGCTCCGGCTGAGGGGCCGGGCCGGGCGCGCGTGCGCGAGTTCCTCCTCGCCAAGCTGGGGCACACCCTGATCGTGGTGTTCTGCGTGCTCACGCTCGTGTTCGTGGTGCTGCACATGACCGGCGACCCGGTGATGATGATGCTCCCCTCCAACGCGAGCCGCGAGGAGATCGACGCGCTCACCCGGAGCCTCGGGCTCGACCGGCCGTTGATCGTGCAGTACGGCCACTTCCTCGCCCGGGTGGCGCGCGGGGACTTCGGGGTCTCGCTGCAGCACCAGCAGCCCGCGATGGGCCTGGTGGTGGAGCGGCTGCCCGCCTCGATGCTCCTGGCCGGCAGCGCGCTGGCCCTCGCGCTGGCGGTGGCGCTGCCGCTCGGCATCTTCGCGGCGGCACGGCGGGGCACCGCGCTCGATCACCTCGCGGTCGGCCTCGCCGCCCTCGGCCAGTCCGCCCCGATCTTCTGGACCGG
>DASZJM010000483.1:0-5943 GCA_035948165.1 Candidatus Methylomirabilota bacterium | reverse complement strand
GGGCCGGTGATCTTCGCACACCGACGGCCCGGCCGGCATGGGCGGCCGTTCACTCTCTACAAGTTTCGCACCATGAGCGGCGCGCGCGGTGCCGACGGCGGGCTCCTGCCGGATCGGGAGCGGCTCACCCGTCTGGGACGGCTCCTCCGCCGCACGAGCCTCGACGAGCTGCCGGAGCTCGTCAACGTGATCCGGGGCGATATGAGCCTGGTCGGCCCGCGGCCGCTGTTGATGGAGTACCTGCCGCGCTATACCCGGGAGCAGGCCCGTCGCCACGACGTGCGCCCGGGCATCACCGGGTGGGCGCAGCTGAACGGCCGCAACACGCTCCCGTGGGAGCGGCGCTTCGAGCTCGACGTCTGGTACGTGGGGCACCAGTCTCTCCGGCTCGACGTCTGGATCTTGCTGCTGACGGTCTGGAAGGCCGTCGCGCAGGTCGGCGTCAGCCAGCCCGGGGAGGGAACCGAGGAGCATTTCCGCGGGAGCGAGCCCGCGTCGAATATGCCCGCGTCGAGTATGGAGGAGGTCAACCGATGGAGCTGATGCCGATCATTCGCCCGACCCTGCCCGAATTCCGCGAGTTCGAGGAGCTCGTCCGTCCCAGCTGGGACGAGGGCCAGGTCACGACCGGACGGATCGGGCGCGCCTTCGAGGAGGAGGTCTGCCGGGTGACCGGGGCGCGCGAGGCGGTGTCGATGTCGTCGTGCACCGCGGGCCTCATGCTGGCGGCCCAGGCCCTCGAGCTGCCCGCGGGCGCCGAGGTCATCGTGCCGTCCTTCACGTTCGCGGCCACCGCGCAGGCGCTGGTGTGGAACGGCCTGGTGCCCGTCTTCTGCGACTGCCTGCCCGACACGCTGACCCTCGATCCGGCCGACGTCGAGCGGAACCTGACGTCGAGGACCGCGGCGATCTGCGCCGCCTACGTGTACGGCCTCCCGCCGGACATCGACGCGCTGACCAAGGTCGGCGAGCGCCACGGCATCCCGGTGTACTTCGACAGCGCCCAGGGGCTGGGCGCCGAGTACCAGGGCTGGAAGGCGGGCGCCTTCGGCCAGTGCGAGATCTTCTCGCTGAGCCCGACCAAGGTCGTCACCGCGGTCGAGGGCGGCGTGATCTGCACCGGCGACGCCCGCCTCGCGGCGCGCCTGCGCTCGATGCGCGACTACGGCAAGGATCCGCAGAAGGGCGAGGACATGGTGCACCTCGGCCTCTCGGCCCGGATGAGCGAGCTGCACGCCGCGGTGGGCCTGCTCTCGCTGCGACGCGTGGACGAGCTGGTGAAGGCGCGACGCCAGCTCATCGAGGTCTACCAGGCGCGGCTCGGCGCGCTGCCCGGATGCCACGTGCAGAGCGTCCCCCCCGACCGGTCGAGCAGCGGCAACTACTTCGTGCTGTTCGTCACCGCGGCGGCCCGGGCCGACCGGGACGCGGTGTACGCGGGCCTCGCGGCGCGCGGGATCCAGACCAAGCGCTACTTCTATCCCCCGGTCCACGAGCAGACGCTCCTCGGGCGGGTGCCGCATCGGGTGAGCGACCGGATGGAGCGCACCGTGACCGCGAGCCGGCAAGCGCTCGCCCTGCCGCTCTACTCGCACATGACGCCGGAGCAGGTCGACCGCGTGTGCCGGGAGGTCGAGTGCCTGCTGGCCTGATCCGGGCCGAGGCCTCATGGCGATGCCGACGCGTCTCTCGGCCGTGACCACCGCCGCCCGGAGCGGGCTCGCCATCTCCGGCGTCCCGCGCGATCCGCTCGCGAGGCATTTCGCGATCGGCGCGTTCTGGGCGCTGGTGGGCGCGGTCGTGTCGCGCGGCCTGACCCTGGCGTCGTCGGTGGTGGCGGGCCGTCTCCTCGGGACGACGGGCTTCGGCGAGATCGGCATGATCCAGAGCACCCAGGGCCTGTTCGGCATCGTGGCCGGCGCCGGGCTGGGGCTGGCCGCGACCAAGTTCGTCGCGGAGTTTCGCTCGACCGATCCCGTGAAGACCGGCCGCTGCGCCACCCTGGCCACCACCATCGCCCTGGTCTCCGGCTCGGTGATGGCGCTGGTGCTCCTCGCGTGCTCGGGCGTGATGGCGTCGAGCGTGCTGCGGGCCCCGCACCTGACCGCGGAGCTGCAGGTGGCGACCGGGCTGGTCCTCTTCGGCACGATCAACGGGGTGCAGACGGGTGCCCTCGTCGGCTTCGGCGACTTTCGTACCCTGGCGATCCTGAGCAGCATCCGGGGCGCGTGCCTGTGTGGGTTCCTGATCGCCGGCATCGCGCTGGGCGGCGTCCTGGGCGGAGTCGTCGGCCTGGTCCTGACCGAGGCGCTCGCGGTGCTCGCCAACCAGGTCGCGCTCCGGCGCATCCTTCCTGGGACCGCTACCTGGCCCGGGACGGTCACCTGGCGAGACCGCCGCGCCGCCTGGAGCGAGATCGTGCCGATGTGTCGATTCGGTGGGCTGAGCCTGCTGGGGAGCATCTGCACGATGTCGGCGATGTGGTTCGCCAACCTGGTGCTGGTCGCGCAGCCCGGCGGCTACGCCGCGCTGGGCGTCTTCAACGCGGCCGAGCGCTGGCGGCAGCTGCTGCTGTTCCTGCCCGCGTCGTTCTCGCCGGTGATCCTCACGACGCTGAGCAATCTGCACGGCCGGAAGGATCCGGATGCCTATCGCCGGCTCTTCGGCCTCAACCTGGCGGTGAGCGTCGCGGTGGTGGTGGTCCCGTCGATCGGCATCATGTTGTGCGCGGGGCCGGCGATGGGCCTCTTCGGGGAGGAGTATCGCGGCGGCTGGATGACGCTGGTCATCCTGTCGGCCTCGTCGGTCGTGGTGGTGCTCAACAACCTGCTGGGCCAGATCCTGGTGAGCCGGGGGGCCGTCATGGGGCGCTTCGTCCTCGACGTGCTGCTCGCCGCGGTCCTCGCCATCGCCTCGTGGCAGCTGATTCCGATCTACCGCGAGCAGGGGATGGCGCTCGGCAGCCTGATCGCCTTTGGGGTGACCGCGGCCGCGCTGGCCGCGACGACGATCCACTTCATGAGAGCGTCCCGGAGCGAGCGATGAGGGTCTCGACGAGGAGCCCGATGCCGGGCGCCACGTTCTGGGTGCTGGCGATCAGCGCCCTCGCCCTGATCGCGTTCGTCTCCGGGCCGGTGGCGCAGGAGTATCCGCTCGCGGTCGGAGGCATCCTCGCGTTCATGTTCGTGCAAGCGGCCTTGCCCGCCTGCCGGATCCGCACGACCACTCCGGTGTGTCCGGCGAACATCGCCCAGGGCTACTACTGGATCCAGCTCGTCCTCGTCACGGTCCTGGTCGGCTACTTCGGGTTCAGCCAGGGGGTGCTGCCGCATCTGCCGTCGAAGAGCGCGATCGACCTGGCCATCGTCGTTCACGTGGTGAGCTACCTGTCCTTCTGCGTGGCGTACCAGTGCGTGAGCCGCGCGCCGGTGCGGGAAGGACGGGGCCGGGGATCGGCGCCGGGCACCGCCTACCTGATCGTGCCCTTCGCGGTCGTGGGGGTGCTCGGATTCCTGCTGGCCCACGGCGGCGTCGGGGGCTTCGTCGACTACATCTCGTCGCCGGTCGAATCTCGCCTGCGGGCGGAGGAGGCGACGACGCTCGCGGGGGCCGCCGGCACCTTCCTGAAGCACTTTCTCGGATTCGCGGTGGTGCTGGCGTGGAGCTGGTGGCTGGGCAGGGCGCCGCGCCGGATGCTGTCGATCCTCGCGGTGACGACCGCGGTGGCGCTCGCCCTGCTGGTCGTCAATTTCAACTACAACCGGGGCACGATGCTGGGCCCGATCATCGCGCTGGCCGCCGCGTTCTCCATGCACGTGTGGCGCATTCCGTTCAAGGGCGTGGTCCTGGCCGGCGTGCTCGCGCTGTCCCTCGCGTTCCTGTTCGGCTGGTATCGGTCCACCGACCTCGAGATCACCGAGCTGTCGGCCTCGGCCCTCGCGGACACGTGGAACGCCGACCGTGTCGTCGAGTTCGTGCAGATCTACGCCTCGGCGCCGCAGATGACCGCCTACCTGATCGAATCCCTCGAGGGCACGTTCTACTACGGCAAGACGCTGCTCCCCTCGCTGGTCTATCCGATTCCGGTTCTGGGCAAGCCGTTTCGCGAGATCAGCGGCCCCGGGATCTTCAACGAGCTCATCTACGGCGATTCGGACAGTGTCGATCAGATCATTCCCCTGGCCGGCGAGCTCTACATCAACTTCCACCTGGCCGGCGTGGTGCTCGGCGGCGTGTTGCTCGGGTGGGCGCTCGCCTGCATGCAGGGCCGGTTCGTGGTCGCCCCGACCCCCGTCGAGAGCTACGCGTGGCTCATGGTCGCGCTCTGGACCGTGTTCCCGGGCAGCTTGTCGGTCATGAGCCAGATCTATCTCTACTCGTTCTGGCCGATCTACGTCTACTTCGCGGCCCGGCGGCTCTGGTGGTGGAATGCCGCGATGGCCGGCCACCGCGACCGGCGGTTCGCATGAACATCTGCCTGGTCGGGGGCATCTTCGATCGGCCGGAGGCGGTCCGGTCGAAGCAGCTGGTGACGCCGGAGACGGTGCTGCTGGACGGCTTCCGCAAGGCGGGCGTGACGGTGCATCCGGTCGGACACGCCGCCTTTCAGCCGTCGGACGACTACGACATCATCCACGTCCATCACTTCGGCCGGGCCGCCCTCAAGATGGCATCCTCGCGCTGCCGGGCGCACGTCGTCTTCACCGGCCACAACGGGCTGATCCCCACCGGCTGGGAGCGCTCGCGGCTGCGGCGCTACGCCTTTCAGTACGTGGTGGACAAGGCGGAGGCCTTCATCGCGCTGTCGCGCGCGGAGGCCCGGTACTACGCGGGCGTGACGAGCGCCGACAAGATCCACACCATTCCCAACGGCGTTCCCGCCGACGTCTTTCGCGCCGCCGGGCAACGGCGGAAGCGAGCCGACAAGGAGCGCTATGACGTGCTCTACGTCGGCCAGCTGATCGACTGGAAGGGAGTCAATTTTCTGCTCGAGGCGATGCAGCGCCTTCGCCGGGAGCGCGACGTGCATCTCCGCCTCGTGTATCACAACGCGGAGCTGGAGGCGGAGCTCAGACGGCAGGCCGAGGACCTGGGTATCGCCAAGCACGTGGAGTTCGTGGGCATCCTCGATCCCCGGGAGCTGGCCGAGGAGTATCACCACGCGGACCTGCTGGTGCTGCCGAGCTTCGCCGATTGCCTGCCGAGCGTGGTCACCGAGGCGTTCCTGTGCGGCACGCCGGTGGTGGCGGGCGGGGTGTGCGGCGTGCCGGAGCAGATCGGGCCCTACGGCCTGGCGGTGCCGCCGGGCGATGCCGACGCGCTCGCGAGCGCGATGGAGACGATCCTGGCGGATCGGCCGCGCTGGCAGGGCCGGGCGGCCGAGATCCGCGCGTACGCGGAGCACACCTTCAAGCCGGAGACCATGGTCGCCCGCCACCTCGCCCTCTATCGCGACCTGATCGAAGGCCGCGCCGCGCCGCCCCGGCGGCGGGCCGCCTGGATCGATCCCGCGATGCGCCTCGCGGTCGAGGTGTACTGGCGCCGCCGCCGGGTCGCGGCCTAGGGCGGAGCGATGAACATCAGCCACGTCAGCGTCAGCACGTTGCCGGTCCTGCATCGCTTCGGCGGCGCCATCGAGCGGCGGATCGTCGAGATCGCGCAGGAGCAGGCGCGGCGCGGGCATCGGGTCAGCGTGTACTCGGTCGGCGACGCCACCGAGACACGCGAGGTGAGCGGCGTGACCTATCACTTCCTGAAGTGCCGGACGCGCCTGCCGCTCCGGCACCTCGAGTTCCAGTACCACGTCGTGCGCGCGCTGAAGAAGCGCGCCGCCGACGTGCTGCACTTTCACAGCCAGCCCGAGGGCGCGTGGATGAGCGAGGCGCTGGGCGCCCGGAAGGTGCTCTCGTACGACTTCTTCCGGTTCCGGGGCGGCCGCCGGAC
>DASZJM010000482.1:0-2343 GCA_035948165.1 Candidatus Methylomirabilota bacterium | reverse complement strand
CGGTGAGTGGTTCACCGAACAAGGGCGGGCCGGCTGCCGCCCGCGCCCCCGCCGCCCCTCGCCCCGCCGCGGCACTACGCGGGAAGCGTGCAGCCGGTACCCGGGTCGGTCACGTTGGCCACCTTGTCGATGGGCACGTTGTTGATCCCCCCCGCGACCTCGCGCACCTCGCGGATGTAGATGAACGGCTGGATCACGTTGTGCGTCTTGGGGTCGAACCGGAACCGCCCGCGCGGGCTGTCGAACTCGCTCTTCTCGATCACCTCGACCAGCTTCGGCTTGTCCTGGGTGTTGCCGTTCACCGCCTTGAGCGCGCGCACGATGACCTCCGCGGTGTCGTAGCCCTGGCACGCGAAGCCGTCCGGCATCTTGCCCCCGAACTTGGCTTGGAACTCCTTCACGAACCGCTGGTTGGTCGGGTTGTCGAGCAGCGGGGTGTAGAAGTGGCCGGTGATCACCCCGAGCGCCGACTTGCCCTGCGCGGGCAGCACGTCGGGCTCGGTGAGGAAGCCCGCGCCGGTGAGCTTGATCGACTGCTTGAGGCCGAACTGGTCGTACTGCTTCACGAAGTTCACCGCGTCGGAGCCGGAGAAGAAACAGTAGACCGCCTTGGCGCCCGACTGGCGGATCTTGGTGAGGTACGGCGCGTAGTCGGTCTCGCCGAGCTTCGGATAGTCTTCGCCGACCAGCTTGCCGCCCGCGGGCACGAACGTCTCCTTGAAGGCCCCGAGCTGATCCTTGCCCGCCTGGTAGTTCGGCGCGGCGATGAAGACGTCCTTGGACACGTGCTTGGCCACCCACTCGCCCATCGGCTGGTTCGGCTGCCAGTTCGAGAACGAGGTGCGGAAGATCCACTTCGAGCACCGCTCGCGGCTGATCGCGTCGGCGCCCGCGTTGGAGACGATCAGGATGGTCTTGCTGTTGTGCACCTTGTCGCGCATCCCCATGAGGATGCCGCTGTGCACCGGGCCCGTGAGGATGTCCACCTTGTCGGAGTCGATGAGCTTCTCCGTCTTGCGGATGCCCACCGGCGGCTGCATCTCGTCGTCTTCCTTGATCATCTCGATCTTGCGCCCGGCCACCGTCCAGTTCTCGCGGGCGAAGACCAGCTCCATGCCCTGGGTGATGGACTCGCCGAGCACCGCGTAGACTCCCGAGTACGGGAGCACGAGGCCGATCTTGACCGGTCCGGCCTGCGCGCCCGCCCGCCGCACCCACGGCCCCATCGCCGCGCCGGCCGCCGCGAGCGACGCGGTGCCGAGGAAGTTCCGTCGCGTTACCTGTGCCATCGTGATGTCCTCCTGGGATCTGGTGACTGAGCTCGAGAGGCGCCGTCGCGGCGCCGAAGCCCCACAAATCTACACGATCCCTCTGGTTTACGAAACCGCCGGACCTCCGCCCCGGAGAGCAGTAGACGGTTGTCCGCCGACTGGGGGAGTGCGGGGGCCATTTCTGGGCCCCCGCAGATGAAGGGCCTTGAAGAAGTAAACGGCCGACAGCACGTCGGTTGTCCGCAGGGCAGCGCTCACGGCACCCACGCCACCGCGTCGATCTCCACGTTGACGCCCTTGCGCGGGGGCGCGGCCTCGACGGTGGTGCGGGCGGGCTGCACGCCCTGGAAGTATTCCTTGAAGACGCGGTTGAAGACGCCGAAGTCGTCCATGTTGCGCAGGTAGACGCCGACCCGCACCACGTTGGCGATGGAGGTGCCGCCCGCCTCCAGCACCGCCTTCACGTTGTCGAGGGTGACCCGGGTCTGCTCCGCGATGTCCTGCGACACGATGGTCTTCGTCACCGGATCGAGCGGGCCCTGCCCCGAGACGAAGAGGAAGCCGCCCGCCTTGACCCCCTGGGCGATCGGCGACTCGGTGCCCTCGGAGAAGCCGGTCTTCGGCGCGGACTTGGTGAACACGACCTCTGGCTTCATGGACGCGACTCTCCTTTGAGGCGGGCCACGATGCCCGCCGGAATGGGCCGGGCCGCGAGCGGGCCGCCCGGCTGCTCGGGCCGCGCCACCCACGCCCGCACCTCGAAGCCGGTCGCGCAACGTCGCTCGCCCACCGTCACCTCGTGCTCGACCCGGAACGTCTTCTCACGCACCTCGCGCATGGTGGTCTCGATCCGGACCACGTCGCCATAGCGTACCGGAGACGCGAAGCGAGCGCCCGACTCCACGATGGGCACGCCCACGATGCGCTCGGCCGGAAACATCTCGGGCCAGGCCAGCCCCAGCGACTCGAACAGGGCCTCGGTGCCGAGATCGAACCACTCGTAGAACCGCGGGTAGAACACGATCCCGGCCGGATCGGCCTCGCTCCATCGCACCTTCACGCTGATCGCGTT
>DASZJM010000481.1:0-6003 GCA_035948165.1 Candidatus Methylomirabilota bacterium | reverse complement strand
GTGAGCCGCTGGACGGCCAGCAGGATCGCGGCGGTGACCGCGAACAGCACCACGGCAAGAGCGGAGCCGAGCCCCCAGTCGAGCAGTTGGCTCACCTGGACGTCGATCAGCATCGCGATCATCGTGTCGCCCCGACCGCCGAGGAGCGCGGGGGTGACGAAGAAGCCGAGCGCGGTGACGAACACGACGAGGCAGCCGGTGGCGAGCCCGGAGAGCGACAGCGGCAGGTAGACCCGGAGGAACGCTTGGCGCCGGTTCGCGCCGAGGTTCTGGGCCGCCTTGAGCAGGTCCACGTCGATGCCCTTCATCACGCTGTAGATCGGCAGCACCATGAACGGCAGCAGCACGTGCACCATGCCGATGGTCACGCCCAGCCGGTTGTAGAGCAGCGGCAGGGGCGCGTCGGTGAGGCCCATGGTCTGGAGGCCTTCATTGACGAGGCCCCGGCGACCCAGCAGGACCATCCACGCGTAGGTGCGCACCAGCACGCTGGTCCAGAGCGGCAGGACGATCCCGATCATCAGGAGGCCGGCGGCACGGCGCCCCGCGGTGGCCAGCAGGAAGGCGAGCGGGTAGCCGAGCAGCAGGGCGATCAGCGTCACCGTCGCGCTGATCTCGAAGGTGTTGACGAAGACCTTCAGGTAGACCGGCGAGCTCCCGAGCTTGGCGTAGCTGTCGAGCGAGAGCGCGGGGGTGAACAGGCTCGCGTAGAAGAGCTGGCCGATCGGGTAGACGAAGAAGACGCCGAGCCACGCCAGGGCGGGGACGAGCAGCCACTCGCTCGGCCAGCGGAGCCGTCTCACTTGAGCAGCCACGCGTTCCAGCGCTCCACCAGGACGTTGCGGTGCTCGCCCCACCACACCGGGTCCACCATCACCTGACGCTTGGCGTTGTCGGGCGCGGTCGGCATGTCGCGGGCCGCCTGTGCGCCGATGAACTCGAACGCGCGCTGGTTGACCGGCCCGTAGGGGATCTCGTTCACGATCGCGGCCTGCGGCTTCGGCTGAGTGGACCAGGCGATGAATTTCATCGCGCCGTCCTTGTTTCGGCTGCCGCGCGGGATCACCCAGGAGTCCCACTGGAGCTTGCCCTGGTTCCACTCGAGCCCGGCGCGCGCGCCTTGCTTCTGGATCGCGTAGATCCGTCCGTTCCACGAGGTGGCCAGCTCCACCTCTCCGTCGGCCAGGAGCTGGGCGGGCTGGGCGCCGGTCGTCCACCACACGTTCACGTGCGGCTTGATCCGGTCCATCACCCGGAACGCGCGATCCACGTCCAGGGGATAGACCTTGTCGATCGGGACGTCGTCGGCCAGGAGCGCAAACTCCAGGTTGTCGAGCGGGTTGTTGCGCATGGTCCGCGGGCCCGGGAACTTCGCCACGTCCCAGAACTGCGCCCAGGTCTTCGGGTGGTCGCCCTTCGCGTACTTCTTGGTGCTGTAGGCGAGGACGGTGGAGTAGTAGATGGTGCCGATGCCGTACTTGTGGACGACCTGCGGAAACACGCCCTTGGTGTCGATCGTCTGGTAGTCGAGCGGCTCCAGCAGGTTGTCCTTGGCGCCCGCCACCACGTTCAGGTCGCCCACGTCGACCAGGTCCCACTCCACGTTGCCGCTCTGGACCATCGCCTTGAGCTTCCCGTAGTCGGTCGGGCTGGCCTCGACGATCTTGATGCCGGTCTCCTTCTCGAACGGCTGGAACATGGTCTTGCGCTGGGCTTCCTGGTACGCGCCGCCCCAGGAGCACACCACGAGCTGCTTGGACTGGGCCCGCGCGATCCAGGGCCCACCCGCCCGCGTGGCCGCGGAGGCGGCGGCGGTGAGGACCCCCATCTTCAGCACGTAGCGCCGCGTGATCGAGCTCATGGATCTCTCCTTTGGGTGAAGGCGGTGTCCGGGTCCCACCGAAGCGTCACGCGCGCGCCGACTTTCAGGCGATCGGCCGCGTCCAGGTTGAGCCGCTTGACCGTGAAGGTCTCGCCGCCGGCGGCGCGGACCACGTACCGCGTGGCGTCGCCGACGAAGACCGTCTCCACGATGTCGCCGACCACCGTGGGGCCGGTGGTCACCGGGTCGGGGCCCGCGCCGGCGTCGGCCGCGATCGCGATGCGCTCCGGCCGGAGGAGCAGGACCGCGGCCTCGCCGATCACCGCGCCGCCCGGGCGGACCGGCAGCCGCAGCCCGGAGCGGGTGACGAGCAGGGGCCGGCCGCCCTCGCCGGCGCGGATGGTGCCCTCGACGCGATTGGACTCGCCGATGAAGCGGGCCACGAACCCGGTGGCGGGCGTGTCGTAGAGCTCGGTCGGGTCTCCGACCTGCTCGACCCGGCCGCGGTTCATCACCGCGATACGATCGGAGAGCGTCAATGCCTCCTCCTGGTCGTGCGTCACGTAGATCACGGTGACTCCGAGGCGCGCCTGCAGGTGCTTGAGCTCGAGCTGCATCTCGAGCCGGAGCTGCTTGTCGAGGGCGCCGAGCGGCTCGTCCATCAGGAGCACCGGCGGCTCGAAAACCAGCGCGCGCGCCATCGCCACCCGCTGCTGCTGGCCGCCGGAGAGCTGGCGCGGATAGCGCGCGCCGAGCCCGTCGAGCTGGACCAGGGCCAGACCCTGGGCGACCCGCTCGCGGATGGCGGCGGACGGCACCTTGCGCATGCGGAGCGGGAAGGCCAGGTTGTCGGCCACCGTCATGTGCGGGAACAGTGCGTAGTTCTGGAAGACCATCCCCACGTTCCGCTTGAAGGGAGGATCGAACGTCACGCGCGCGCCCTCGATCCACACCTCGCCCTCGCTGGGCACCGCGAAGCCGGCCACGCAGGCCAGCGTGGTGGTCTTGCCCGATCCGGACGGCCCGAGCAGCGTGAGGAACTCTCCCGGCCGGGCGGTGAGCGTCACGCCGTCGACGGCGCGGGTCGCGCCGAAGCTCTTGACGAGGCCCTCGAGGCGAACCTCCGCGCCTCGCGGCGTCCGCTCGCTAGGGCCGGCCGCGGCGATGGACGCCCTCCATTCGATCGAGGATCCGCTTCCACGCCACGATGAGCTCGAACACCGGCCGCCGCCCGCGGTGGAACGGAATCGGGCGCAGCGGGCTCTCGGGGAAGGCCGGGGCGCCTCGGCCGAGCACACGATCGGCCAGGACCTTCCCCATGACCGTCGCCATCGCCACCCCGCGGCCGTTGTAGCCAAGGGCGGCGTGGACGCCGGGAGCCAGCTCGTGCAGATGCGGCAGATGGTCGAGCGTGACCGCGACCTTGCCGCCCCAGACGAACTCCCAGTCGCAGGCGCCGAGCTGCGGATAGAGCTCGATCGCGCTCGCGATGATGCTCGCGTAGTCGGACCGGTCCGAGGATTCGCGCATCCTCCCCCGCCCGCCCATCACCAGGCGTCCGGCCGCGTCGAGCCGGAAGTAGCGGAGGAGCCGCCGGGAGTCGGAGACCGCCTGTCCCTTGGGCAGGATGCTCCGGCGCAGGTCATCGGAGAGCGGCGCGGTGGCCGCGATGTAGCTGTACACGGGCACCACCGTCCGGGCGAGCTTGGGCCACGGCCCCTGCGCGCCGGCCAGGTCGGTGTAGCCGTTGGTCCCGATGACGACGTGGGCGGCGCGCACGGAACCGCTCGCGGTGGCCACCACCCACTCGCGGCCGCCCCGCCGCGGTGTCCGGGCCACCGAGCGCTCGTGGATGCGCGCGCCCGCCTGCTGCGCGGCGCGGGCGAGTCCGCGCGTGTAGCTGAGCGGCTGCACGACGCCGCCGCGGTGGTCGACGAAGCCGCCGATGTAGGCGTCGGTGCCGGTGAGCTCGGCGATCCGGACGCGATCGATCGCCTCGACCGCGCGGTTCCGCCGGCTCCACTCCTCCGCGGTGTGGCTGGCCGCGCGCAGGGCCGCCTCGGAGTGGCACGCCTTGATCCAGCCGTCCTGACGGGCGTCGCACTCGATGCGGTGGCGCCGCACCAGGTCGAAGACGAAGTCCGCGGCGCCCCCGACCAGATCGGTCAGCCGGGCGCCCCGCTCCGCTCCGAACTCCGCCTCGAGCTCGCTCGGATCGAGCTTGAGGCCCGGGATCACCTGCCCTCCGTTGCGGCCGGAGGCGCCGGAGCCGACCAGGCCCGCCTCCAGCACCACGATCGACGCGCCGCCCTCGGCCAGGTGCAGCGCGGCCGAGAGCCCGGTGAACCCTCCGCCGATGATGCAGACATCGGCCCGCTCCTCCCCTTCCAGCGGTGGATACGAAGCCGCCGGCGTCGCGGTGGCCGTCCACAGCGAGTCGGGGAGGGTCGAGGCCATGGAGCGGATCAGCGGGCGGCCGCCGCGGTCTCCGGCATCTTCTCGACCACGACCGTCGGATGCACGGCGGGCGAGTAGATCTCGAGGATCTCGAGGTCGTCGGTGCACTCGAGCTCGTTGTGGACGATGCCGGCGGGCTGGAGCACGCAGTCGCCGGGGCCGAAGGTGCGCTCGCCCTGGCCCTCGTAGACGAACTTGATCGTGCCCTTCAGCACGTAGAACATCTGGAAGTCGCACTCGTGCTTGTGCAGCCCGGTGGTGTGGAGATCGTGGGTGTCGCCGCCCTGCTTCACGCGCACGATGTGGGCGCGCATCTTGCCGTGGGTCGCGTCCGCGATGCCGAGGTCGCGGTACTCCATGAAGCTGCGGAGGCCCTGCTGGTAGACCGCGTCCTTGGCGTAGCTCGCGCTGAACTTCTGCCTGGGCTCGTTCATGTCGGTGGCTCCTCTCGGGATCAGACGGTGCGCTGCAGGAAGCTGGTGGTGAGCGGCCACGCCAGGTCGGCGTAGTGGGGCTGGAAACCCGGGTTGTCGGGGTGGCGGAAGCCGTGCTGGGCGTCGGAGAAGAAGTGCCACTCCACGAGCTTGCCGTTGGCGAGAAAGCTCTGCCAGAGCGGGCCCTGGATGGCGGGCGTCGCGATGTAGTCCTGTCCCGCCGCGAACACGAGGGAGGCGCACTGCAGCGTCTTCGCCAGGTGGAAGGCGTGACGCGGCCGGTGGGAGGTCTCGGGCTCGTCGCGCACCGACGGGTAGTAGAGCACGATGGCCTTCACCGAGGGGTGATCCGCCGCGAACGGGATCAAGAGGCGCCCGCCCATGCAGTGGCCGATGCAGCCGGTGCGCGCCGGGTCGGTGCCCATGCGGTCGATCAGATAGCGCCACGCCTCGTCCATCTTGCCGAGGAACTCGTCGTCGCCGTGCTTGGACTGCAGATCCGCGCCCATGCCGATGTGGGTGGTGCCCGCGATGCCGAACATGTTGAACAGATCGGGCGCGAGCACGTTGAAGCCGAGGCACGCGAGGCGGTAGGCGTCGATCTTGTAGTCCGCGGTCACCCCGTGGGCGTGGTGGACCATGAGGATGCCCGGCCGCTGGCCGGGTGCGTCCGGATGCGCCATGTAGCCGGGGATGCCGTCCTGCTCCTGCGTGACCAAGCGGGCGACCACGTTCATGCGCTGCGCTCCTTGATCGAGACCCGCCAGTGGATCCGATCTTCCTCCGGCGGGTAGTCGCCCGCCGCTTTGTGGTACGAGCAGCGATTGTCCCAGATCACGATGTCGCCCTTGCACCAGTGGTGCGTGTAGCAGCCCTCGGGCTGGATCATGCGCTCGGTCAGCTCGTCGATCAACGCGTCGCTCTCCGCCCGATCCATCCCGTCGATGTAGAGGATCTTGCCCGGATCGAAGTAGAGGCCCCGGCGGCCGGTCTCGGGGTGCGTGCGGATGATCGGGTGGAAGACCGGCGTCCAGTCGCGGTCCTCCGCATTCAGCAGCGCGGTGGCCTTCTTGCGGCCGCCGTAGGTGAACGCGCCCTTGTGGCCTTCGAGGCGCTCCTTCAGCCGTGGCGGCAGCGCGTCGTAGGCCGCGTACATGCTCGCGAAGTGGGTGTCGCCGCCGCGGCTCGGCACCGCGAGGGCGTAGAGCTGGGTGGCCTTGAAGGGCTCCTCGTCGTAGGCGCCATCGGTGTGCCAGCCCTCGGCCCCGCGCCGGTAGATCGCCAGGTCGA